>JBEHXD010000523.1:0-4332 GCA_048498875.1 Verrucomicrobiota bacterium | reverse complement strand
GTTTATCAGCTCATACTATGAATATCATTTCCTTTACATCACGGGAGATGACAGGTGAGGCACATGCTGTTTTGCACCTTGGTCGGCGTGCCCCATTCACGGGTGAATCCCACCAGGGCGCCGTGATTCTTCGGATTGGCGGGATCCTTGATGTGGTTTGATCCCGGACCATGACACGCTTCGCACGTTTTTTGCTGCAATTCATTCTTCGGATTCAACCGAAACACGTTGGCGTGGAGCGTGTGCGAAAATTGATTGTTTTGCGTGGTGTGGCACGCAATGCAGACCGCTTCCCCCACATATTCGGCGCCACCATTCAGCGGCTCGGATTTCCTGGTTTTGGCGGCGGGGGGCGCCTTGTCGGGCGCGGAGGCGGCGCCGAGTCCCGAGAGGAACGCGATGACCCAGATGCCGGTAAAAACCAGCCCGATGCGACGTGCGGATGGTGATCCCGGGATCCTCATGAAAGCGTTCTTTTTCGATGAAAGGTGGGATTAGCCGCGGCCATGGTTAAAGTCCGGATCGGTGATAAAATCACTGCATACAGGTTTGCGGATATCGTTGGCGGGCTCCGATAACTGAAAGGTAACCGTCCTGTTACGTTTTGGACGGTTCACCTGAAAGAGGCCCGTGTTTACAGAGTAAAAATGAATTCCACGGCATCTCGACCCGGATCCAGTCAGGCCAGGAACTTGACGGATTCCACCTGCGGAAGGACCATCTCGGTCTCGCCGTCTGCTTGTTTGTGTCTTTAAAAACCGTCATGCGATTCCCCGGTCATGTATTCTGGCTGTTTGGACTTTCCGGCTCTGGAAAATCCACCGTTGCCGCTGGATTTGAGAAAATCATGCGATCATCCGGACGCTGCACGCTTGCCTTGGATGGGGATGTCGTGAGGGCGGGATTGAACAAGGACCTCGGGTTTTCCGATCGCGACCGCAGCGAGAATCTCCGGCGCTCTGCAGAGGTTGCCCGCCTGGGCCGCGATGCGGGCCTGTGTGTGATCGCCTCATTCATCACGCCGTTGGAACACCAGAGAAGGCTGGTCCGGCAGATCGTGGGAGCGGACGGGATCTCGCTGGTTTATCTCAACGCCTCACTGGAAATCTGTATCAATCGTGATCGCAAAGGACTGTATGCGAAAGCACGTGGCGGCGGAATAGCGGAGATGACGGGAGTTGGTGCCGCTTTCGAAGCGCCGGGTTTTTCCGACCTGATTCTCAATACCGGTGCGGAAACGGAAATGGAATCGTGCAATCGATTGCTGGATTATTCCCGCAAAAAACCGGAGCGATGAAGTTTTATCCCGAAAAACAGTGAATTCTCATCCACCGGCCAATGCGGGCGGACTGAGAGCTGGTCAGTTCAACTGTCGGAGTCGGCGGCGTCTTTGGTCTTTTCCTTACCCGGAAGCATGAATTCCACGGCGGCGGGTTCGATGCGGATTTCGATCTCCACTTCGCGATTTTTAGTCCACTTTCCAAAGTCTTCGCTTCGCAGGACAACCTTGTCATCGAGACGCAATTCGCACTTCTGCACGGCCAGCTTTACCTTGGTGATCTTCCGGGATTCCAACGTTGGCCGGTACTTTGAGTCAGAAAGGCAGCGTTCGATGCTTTCGGAAAGTTTGCGCCGCTCCCGTTCGGTGGCCCAGACGAGATCGAGTTTCCCATCCCCTGGATCGGCACTTTCGGCCAGTTCAAGACCTGGCCCGGCCCGATTGATGTTCAGAACTTCCAGGAGCAGGTAGTCGTCCGCGATTTTGTCGCCCTTGATGTTTACCTCGGCGCGGGTGGGCGGCATTTCGTGGGCGAGCGCGGCCATCACGCACAGGTCGCGATGAATTTTATCCTCCTTGGTCGAAAAGGCGCGGCCACTGATGGCGTCGATGTCGTCGATGATGGCAATCGCCCGTCCGATCAGGCCCATGCCAATCGCCTCGATGAAATATTTTTCGCCCCACGGCCCCTTGGCGACGCCGACGTCGATTTTGCGCTGTTCCGGTTTTTCCCAACCGGCGACGATTTCAGCGGGACTGCCAGTGATGCCCAGCGCCCGGGCGATATTATTGGCGGTGCCCAGCGGCAGGGGTGCGAGTACATGTTTGGATCCCACGAGGCGTGTGGCGACCTTTCTGACGCTGCCATCTCCGCCCGCCACCACGATCATTTTGGCGTGTTTCAACGCCTCCTTGAACAGGCGCTTGTCCGCGAGCGCATCCTTCAGCGGATAATACCTGGGTTTATGCCCACGCGATCGCAGCAACTTCTCCAGTTTGCGCGGTGAATAGTCCTTGTCGCCCGCCTTCGCATTATGAAACAAAACGACATCCATGCGCATCTCCAGACAGGACGGCAGGATTTAGGTAACGTCATTTCGACTGGTCCGTCCGATTTTCGATGACTGAGGCGACGTCTTTGGGTTGTCGGCTGGTTCGTGGGTTGCGCTTTGTTTCCGGGCTGCGGCGGTGATCGCGTTTCGTCAACGGGTGGTTTGCGATTTGAGTCATCAGGCAAATGCTGAATCCCATGCTTTCCCCTCACGGAAGGCGGTTTAGTCCTCGACTCAACGCAGCGCATTTTTTAATGAACAGTTGCCGCGACGCCGACCAATGCCCCATCTCCGTGCCTTCCCAGTCTAAACGTAAACCAGAGCGGAAAAAAGTCGTCGTCAAGGCAGGCCGGACCGATCGGAAAACGGAAGCGGTCGATCGCGAACAACCGCCACGGCTGCCTTTCACAGTAGTCGGTATCGGCGCATCAGCGGGAGGGCTGGAAGCACTCATGGAGCTTTTCCAAACCGTGCCAAAGGATCACGGTCTGGCCTTTGTGATTGTCCAGCATCTTCCCCCTGAGCGCGAAAGCATGCTGGCGGAAATCCTCTCCCGGCATACGAGCATGCCTGTGTTGCAGGTGAAGGAGGGAATGAAGCCCAAGCCAGGCCACGCGTACATCATCGCGCCCGGTCGCACCCTGACCTTGCATCGGGGCATTTTCAAACTGGGTGCGTCGGTGAAGCAGTCGAGCCATCGCCGCCCGGTGGACGATTTTTTCCGCTCGCTGGCGGAGGAACAGCGCGAGCGCGCCATCGCCATCATTTTGAGCGGAATGGGATCGAACGGCACGGCGGGCGCCCAGGTCATCAAGGCGGTCGGCGGGCTGTGCATCGCGCAGAATCCGGAGTCCGCAAAGTTTCCCGCCATGCCGCGGGCGTTGATCGAAGCTCACCTGGCTGACTTTATTTTGCGGCCATCGGAGATGCCGGACATGGTTCTCCGTTACTCCTCCCCTCCTTATGCGCGGGGATGAATTTCGCGCAGGTGGAGGAAAGCCGGGAACGCAAGGCCCTCGAGGAAATTCTGGCGTTGATCAAGAAAGAGGTGAGGCACGATTTCACCGTCTACCGGAAACCCACGGTGATCCGTCGCATCCAGCGGCGAATGGGACTGAATCAAATTGTGACGATGGCGGAGTACGTCCGGCTGCTGCGGCAAACCCCGCCGGAAGTTCATGTTTTGTCCGATGACCTCCTGATCCACGTCACGGGTTTTTTCCGGGATCCCGAATCCTGGACCGCACTGCGGAAAAAGGTGGTCGAGCCGATGGTGGCGGAACGTGCGGATGGATCCTTTATCCGCGCCTGGGTAAGCGCATGTTCCACCGGCGAGGAGGCTTACTCCCTGGCCATGCTCCTGGTGGAGGCTTCGCGGGCGGCGAACAAGCGGTTTGATATCAAGATTTTTGCCACGGATACGGCTGAGCGGGCCCTAAACCACGCCCGGGCAAGCCTGTTTCCCGGTGGGATCGAAAGCGAAGTTTCCCCTGAACGGTTGCAGCTTTTTTTTGATCAGGAGGAAACCTCCTATCGCGTCAAACCGGAGTTGCGCGACATGGTGGTATTTGCGCCGCAAAACATCCTGCAGGACCCGCCGTTTTCCCGCCTCGACATCTGTTCCTGCCGGAACCTGTTTATTTACCTCGAACCGGCGGTGCAAAAGCGCGCACTCGACATGCTGCATTTCAGTTTGCGCGAGGGGGGCATCCTGATGCTGGGCACCAGCGAAAACATTTCCGGGGCGGATGACATGTTTGAAGCGGTCGACCGGAAGCACCGGATTTTCCGGCGCATCGGACCGACGCGTCATGGGGCAATCGCTTTTCCCATGCCGGTGAACTACCGGTTGCCGCAGGGTGAGGGGAAGTCGGACGAACTGCTGCCACGGCCCGGCATCGCGCAACTGGCGCGCAAGGCCCTGCTGGATGACTTCACTCCGCCGGGGGTAGTGATCGATCGCGATCAGAACATTGTTTATTTTCACGGAAACACCGAACG
>JBEHXD010000522.1:0-4340 GCA_048498875.1 Verrucomicrobiota bacterium | reverse complement strand
TTCATGAAGATTTTTCTCACTGGCGACCATTTGGGTCAGGAGAATGAAGTAAACGTAATCGCCGTCCCCCTTGCGGATGCGCCGGCACAAATCGAGGCCGTCGAGCCGCGGCATCTGCCAGTCGCTCACCACCGTCCTCACGGATTCGGTCTGGAGAATTTCCCAGGCCGCCTGGCCATCGTGAGCCACCAGCGGTTCATGCCCCAGCTTGAGCAACGCCGCCTCCAAAACACGGCTGGCAATCATGTCGTCTTCGGCAATGAGTACTTTCATGGGGTCGGGGGATGAATTTGCTGCAATGCGCTTCTGACGCGCTCCCACTCCTCGTCAAGCCTTGTGAGCATTTCGGGCACTTCCGGCCACGCTCCCCGGCCGGCCGACTGCTCCACCGCCGCCGCCGCCGCCTGCATTTTCTCCCCGCCGAGACTGGCCACACTGCCGGCCAGCCGGTGCGCCAGCTTGCTGGTTTCCGCCTGCTGTTGCCGGTGGGCGAGCCCGCGCAGGCTGGCCAGCGTATCGGGTGTCTCCTTGAGAAAAATCTCCGCCACATCTTCCAGCAAGGTGGGATGCTTGCGGCCGGGCAGCTGGCGTAAACGCTCGATCTGATCGGCCCGCAACGCGTCATCGACTGTCGCGACGCGTGGCACCGGATTGGCCGCGCCATTTCCCGCCAGACCGCAGCGCGCCAGGGCTTGTTCCAATTCCTCTGCCCGCAGTGGCTTGGCAAGGTAATCGTTCATTCCGGCTTCGATGCACTTCACGCGATCGCTCGGCATCGCAAACGCCGTCAAGGCAATGATCGGAATGGTGGAGTCGCGCCCCTTGACCGCTCCGGCCCGGATATGCCGGGTCGCGGTATAACCGTCCATCTCGGGCATCTGGCAATCCATCAAAATCGCGTCGTAGGCATGAGTCGTCATCAGACGAAGGGCTTCGTTGCCATTAAAGGCGAAGTCGGCGGAGTGACCCATTTTCTCAAGAAACCCGCGAACCACCATCTGGTTTGTGGGATTATCCTCAGCGACCAGGAAACGAAGTTTTCGCCGCGCCACCGCGAATGCGGGTTTGGAGGAGACTTTCACCGGCGGCACGGTGATCGACGCCTTCGGCAGCGACAATTGGAACCAGAAGGTCGAACCCTTGCCCTCCTCACTGGCGACGCCGATCTCACCTCCCATAAGCTCGATCAATTGACGGGAGATCGCGAGACCGAGGCCCGTGCCTCCATACTTTCGCGTGGTCGACTCATCCGCCTGCATGAACGATTGAAAGAGGCGCTCCTGGGCCTCGGGCGGAATGCCAATTCCCGAGTCCTTGATCTCGATCCTGAACACGCGCGCGCTGGCTTTTTCCTCGATGCACCGGGCCCGGACCGCCACTTCGCCGCGCTGGGTGAACTTCAGCGCGTTACCGGTCAGGTTGAGCAGCACCTGCCGGATACGTCCGGCGTCGCCCAACAATATGCCATCGAGCCGGTGATCAAATTCCACCGTCAGCAAAAGATTTTTTCGCTGCGCCTGTTGCGACAATAGCGTCACGATATCGTTCACCAGCGACCGGAGTTCCATTTCCACGGGCTCAATGTGCAACTTGCCAGCCTCGATTTTGGAGAAATCGAGAATATCGTTGATGATACCCAGCAGGTTTCCCGCACTGGTCTGGATCACCCGCGCCATCTCCCGCTGATCGGTGGTAAGCCGGGTGTCCATCATCAGGTCCGACATGCCGATGATTCCGTTCATCGGCGTCCGGATTTCATGGCTCATGTTGGCGAGGAAGGCTGATTTGAGCCGCGACGCCTCGAGCGCGTGATCCCGGGCCTTGGCCAGGGTTTCCTCCATCGCCTTCTGCTGTGTGATATCCTGGGTGAACATCACGATGCCGCCAATCGCTCCATCGGATTCATGCCACGGACGCAGCTCGTATCGCAGCCATTGTCTCGTGCCATCTTCGCGCAAAAACAGATCAGCCTCGGAGGTTTTGATCGCACCCGCCAAGCACTGGCGGTGATCCTCCTTCCACCGCTCCGGAATGTCGGGAAACACCTCGTAATGGGATCGGCCGATGACCTGCTTGCCTTCCAGCTTGTAGTCCAGAATCCATTTCTTGCTGACCACGAGATAATGCATGTCGCGGTCAAACATCGCCACCGCCGCCGGAGCGTGCTCCGCAAACAGCCGGGTGCGTTGCTCACTCTGCGCCAGGGCTGTGGCGAGCTGCTTGCGATCTGTGATATCCTCGATCTGGGCCACGAAATAAAGCGGTGCACCCATCATGTCGCGGACCAGGGACGGCGTCAGCCGCACCCACACGGCATGACCCCGCCGATGGATGTATCGTTTCTCCATCTGGTAGAAACGCCGCTTTCCATCCAGGAGCTCCTGCATCTGCGGCAACTCGTCGGTCAGGTCCTGGGGATGCGTGATTTCCTGGAAGGTTTTCCGCACCAGTTCCTCGGCGGAATATCCAACGATGTCGCAGATTGCCTGGTTCACGCGGATCCACCGGCCATCGAGTCCGACGAGTGCCACGCCGACGCCGGCAAAATCAAACGCCTGGCGGAAGCGTTCCTCGCTTTCCTCCATCGCGGCCTTGGCGGCTTTGGCGGCGGTGATGTCGGTAACCGTACCCAGAAATCCGGTAACGCGACCCTGTTCGTCGCGCAATGAAACCGCCGCACCTGAAACCCACACCACCCTGCCGTCGCGATGCTGGAAGCGATATTCCAACACCGCCTCCTTCTGCCCGCGCAACAACGCGCTCCAGGCATTCCACACCACTTTTTTGTCCTTGGGATACAATGCCGCGCCCCATGGCGCGCCCAAAATCTCAGCCTGGGTTCGGCCGGTGATTTCACACCAGCGTTCGTTGACGAAAAGACACCGGCCCTTCGGATCAGTCCGGCACATGCCAACCGGGGCAAGCTGGGCAAAGGAGCGGAAGCGTTCCTCGCTCTCGAGCAGCGCCCGCTCGGCTGCTTTCCGCTCGGTGATGTCCTGAATGAACCCGTGCCACATCACGCTCCCTTCAGGTTCGCGCTCCGGCACCGAATTGCCCAGCAGCCAGCGCACGCTGCCATCACCGTAACGCACCCGATATTCGTGAACCCAGACGCGCAACGTCCGGGCTGATTCGTCAATGGAGGCCCTGACCGCCGCCAGATCGTCCGGATGCACCACGGCAAACACCTTGCTTGCGTCGCTTCGCACCTCTTCGGGTGAAACCTGGTAGATTTGTCTGATGCCTTCGCTGGCGTAGGGAAAACACGAACTTCCATCCGGCCGCAGCCGGAACTGGTAGATCATGCCGGGCAAAAGCGAACCCAGCTTGCGCAGCCGGTTGACGATCTCGTCGCGCGCCGTCTGGGCGTGCTTGCTTTCGGTAATGTCCACGGCAACCCCCACCGCCCAATAGCGCCCCTCGGCAATGGGCGTCAGCGAAACCGATTCACGCAGCCAGTTGACCTGGCTGCCGCGGACGAGTCGGAACTCCTGTTCGTAGCCCTGCGCACCGGTCTCCATCGCGAGCCGGCAGCGCCGGTTCATTTCGTCCCGCTCGGGAATATCAAACTGATACCACAGCCCGGCGCTCGTGACCGACTCCTTGTTGCCCGAAAGCCGGCGGTACAAACCCGACGGATGAACGGTCATCTTCCAGCTCCAGTCCCCTTCGGACAGGGTGACCTGCGCCTCCCACACCAGACAGTCGGCGTGACTCAGGACACGATGCAGTCGTTCCTCACTGGCCTGCAGCGCCACGGCGTTTCTCTTGGACTCGGTAAGGTCCGCCGCCACGTTAATGAAGCCGGTGATTTCACCATTGTCGTCAGTGAGTGGCGTAATCGTGTTCAACACCGGCAGCCGGCTGCCATCCTTGCGCAAATACGTCCATTCGCGCTCATCAATCCGGCCGCGTCGCGCCTGCACGGCAAACACGTCAAAACCCGGTTCAACTTTTTGCTCCAGCTGGGCGCTCAGCTCAAGCGCCCGGGCTGCGACTTCCTGCGCCACATGCACCACCGTTAAATTGCAATGGCCAACCATCTCCTGCCGGGTGTAGCCAAGGAATTTCTCCGCACCGGCGTTGAAAACCTTGATGGTGCCCTGGAGATCGGTGGCGATGACGCTGAACTTGGTGCCGTCCAGCACGGCCCGCTGGAGATGATTCGTGGTTTCGAGCGTTTTTTCCGCGTGTTTGCGGGCCGCCGCCGAACGACGCGCCATGGCGACCGCCGCTCCCATCAGGCCCAGTGCAATCAAACTGCCAAGCGCCTCCAGGGTCCGCGCATCACGTGCGACCCGGCGATCCCGCTCGAGGCCTGGCTGCCCTCGGTCGCGGCG
>JBEHXD010000521.1:0-4342 GCA_048498875.1 Verrucomicrobiota bacterium | reverse complement strand
GGAACAACATCGCGGAGCGATTACTCGCGGGTGTCCCGCCGATCCTCACCCAAGTTTGCCTTACGACCTTTGAGGAGGTGAACGCCGATCCACTTGGCGCAATTTGGATTCGTCCCGTTGACTACCGGGACGCAATCGACGGCACGACGCACGAGAACGGGGCCGAGCGTTTCGGATACAAGCGCCAGACTGCGCGAGACGGCCACGTGGAGGCGACAATTCAGAAGCAGCGCGTGCTTGCTGCAAACTAGCGCCGTTCAGCTCGCCGGCGAAGGGGGAGCGGGAATATCACCGAGAAGCCCGCTCTATCTTCACCAAACCATCGATCAGGACGACATCCGGCCACGTATCGGGCTCAATGAAGGCGGCGCTGGTTGCGGGATCGTAGACTTTGAGCAACCGGTGCGCCTCGATGGGAGCAGCGCATTTTATGTGCTCCAAGCTCATGTGCTCCGTCTTTTCCTCACCGGCCTTGAAGGTTACAACGCCCCGCTCAACGATTGCCTCCGGCCGGTTCGTCCAAGGATTCGGCACCGATCCCATGTGAATCTCGCCCGATATTTTGCAGTCCCGCAGGGCGGTGATTTTGTAGGTATGCATACGGCCGAGAGGACAAGCGCGAGATGGACATAAAAAAGCGACTCAAGCGAGTCGCGAACTTCAGAGCGTGAAGTTGGTTTCGAGCGTGAGCGCAGGTAGGTCCGTCGGCTGACGGCCATCGCCGAGCTTCACCCACCGCACGAAGCGATGGGGAGCAAGCAGGGGCAGGAACTCCTGCGCTAACCGTTCGCCCGCCTTGTCCCCGTCAGGCATGAGCCAGAGCCGACCCGACGGTTTCACCGCGGCGACGATCAAGTCCGCCTGCTCGTCCGAGCATTCGGAACCCATGAGGGCCACCGTCGGCGGGCATCCATGCTCATGGAGCCACCAGACCGAAGGAAATCCCTCGACGACCACAAGATCATCGACGGGCGCCGCTATGCGGTGGCCGTTGTAGAGGAAGAGTGACTTTCGAAACTCGATCCGAGCGCCGCCACGATCCCGCCCCGAGGGGAACCGGTAGCGGGGATTTTCATCGGTAATGAGCGCGTCATCCACCACGCGGCCCGCGTATCCCACGAGGTTCCCGACGGAATCATGAAGCGGAATCGCCACCCGATCCTTGAGGAGTCCGCGCGAGCAGAAGCCCACGCCGAAGTGCGCAAGCGTGCTCCGCGCAAATCCCCGTCCGAGGAGGTATTCATGTCCCGAATCCAGTCCCTTCAGTTCAAAATCCAAGGGCGGATTTATGAGCGCCGCGGCAGCGGGCGGCACGATCAGAGTGGGCTTCGGCGGAGACTCGGCCACCGGATGCGCCCGCGATGCTCCTTGCGGGAAAAACCTCGTTTGAAGCTCCATGGCGGCGGCGCGCAGCGCATCGCCATCCTTCGGGTCCGCACCTCGCATGAGGGCGGCGAACTCGAGGACGTTGCCTTTCGCCCCGCAGCCGAAGCAATGAAAGATGCCTCGTTCGAGGTTCGCAGAGAAAGACGGCGAATTGCCTTTCCCCTTGTGCACTGGCAGGGGACAGAAGCCCTGATGCTGCTCTCCCTTGCGCCTCACTTCCACTTTGAAGTGCGTGAGCACCTCCTCAAACTTGAGCCTCGCGCGAAGCTCCTTGAAATTGACCCAGACACGGCCTTTCACGGTGTATTCCTTGGTTAATGGTTGAGAAGGAACGGAATTGTTCCGCATACCATTAAACCACGGTGGGGATGATAGACCTATGGATGGGGAGGTTGACGATTATATATAGCCGTGTTATTTTGAGTAAAGCCCGGTGCTCTTGGGCGCTTGGATGAGGCTTACCACGTTCGTGGCCAGCTCTCACCAGTCGCTCACATGAATGCATCGACCGAGATCTTTGATGTCCGTGGCGCGTTGGAAGCAACCATTGCAAAACTGGAACTCACCCAGCGCAGCATTGACGCAGGACTACGGCTAAAGCCAACAAGCGAGGCCGACCAAGCCCTTCTGAAGGCACTTCGGACCACCCTGAAGGAAGTGACGGCGGCAGAACTGTCGCTCCGCTTAGCGCTATTGGAGGCGAGTCCTCCCAGCCCTGCCGCTATACATGCGGCGGCGGGTCGATAAAATGCTAAGTAAGAACTGCCGAGCAGTTCTTTTTATTTTGAAGCCTCGCCTCTTTGGCTGCGAATCGGTCCGATTTTGGTGCGAAGCCAAGAATCCACAGACTCATCTTTCATTTTTAGAAACTCAGGGTCGTCCTTATAGAGGCGTGCGTTCTCCGTTTTCCTCGCCTTAGCGATCATCCTTGCGCCCATAATGTGAGCGTCGTGATCGGAAAAGTCCTTTTCCAATTGCTCCTGCGCTGAAACCTCGGCCTTGAAACCAGCGGAGGCTTTGAGCTGTTCAAGCATCGCATTCAGTTTCGTGATTTCGATTTCACGTTCTAGAGCTATCTTTTTTTCTAAATGTGCCCGCTCATTTTTGACATCATCACTTATCTCCACAATCGGTTTATCGGGATGTAGGATGACCGCAGGATGCTTCTTGTCGTCGGACGCGTTCAGGAGATTGACCGCCTTGCAGTGAGGACATGAATACGACATCGGCTCCCGATGGCATTTCTCGCAGGCTGCCAAGAACGAATGTATTATTGTTCGTTCGTTTTCTTTGTCACAATAGCTGCAAATCCATTTATCGAAGCTCGAAATGTGCTTTCCGCACTCGTCGCAAAAAAGATCAAGTGAACCGTCATACATGAGCGGCCGGAAAGTTGGCAAAACGTTCCAAAGGAGTCTGTCGATGGAGCGATACGCTATGCCGACACGCGTCATCGGATGATTGTAAAATTCGCGTGCTTCCAAGTTGGGAACTCTTACGCCGTCAGCCATGATATGATCTTCTTTTCGACTATTGCCCGCCGTGTGGCGTATTTCTCTCGCGACCGCCGCACGATGACCTCCCGCCGATCATGCCGTCTCCCGCCGGGCGGCAACGTCCGGCCCATGAAGGGCTCGATGTCCTGTCCATTTGAAAGGAGCTTCGCATAGACCTCTCGGTTGCCAAGGCCGGCAAAATGGCTGGCGGCGTAGGTGTCGCCGAATGCTTTTTGAAGCGTCTCGGCGTCCTCGTGTCCAACCCGAAACGCCACGAGCGACCCCACGTTGCCCATCACGGCGTCCGAAATGACCGGCTTGAGCTGCCGTAGATATTGATGGGAGAGCGTGAGGCAAAGTCGGTATTTCCGGGCTTCCGACAAGATTGCGGCGAATGAGTCCGACGTGAACGAGTGAAACTCGTCCACGTAGAGGTAAAAGTCCTTTCGGTCCTCTTCTGGCACGTCCGCGCGCGACATGGCGGCGAGCTGGAATTGCGTGACCCAGAGCGCGCCAAGGAGGTTCGCCTTGTCGGCGCCGAGCGCACCCTTCGACAGGTTCACGATGAACACGCGCCCGCGGTCCATCATGAACCGGGCATCCACGCGACTACGCACCTGCCCGAGAACGTTTCGGACGTGGGGCGACATGAGGAGCTGGCCGACCTTGTTTTGGATCGGCGCAATTGCTTCCTGGAGGAATTTCCGGTCATACCGCTCGAATTCGTTCTCCCAAAACGAGCGCACCACCGGGTCTTTGATTTGCTTCACGACCCAAGCCCGATACCGCGCGTCCGAGAGCATGCGCGGCACGCCAAGGAGGCTCACGTTTTCGCAGTCGAGAAGAGCCGCCACGGCGGCGTAAAGTATGTATTCGAGGCGCGGCCCCCAGAAGTCCGACCAAATGCCCCTGAAGGCCGCCACGATTCCGGACGCCACCAAATGCCGGCGTTCGGGCGTCACCTGACCAACCAGGTTAAACCCCACGGGATGCTCCGCGTCCGCCGGATCGAAATACGCCACGTCCTCGATACGGTGGCGTGGAATGTGGTCAAGAATGTCGAGAGCCAGATCGCCGTGAGGATCGATGACGGCGACTCCGCGGCCTGCCTCGATGTCTTGGAGGATCAGGTTGCGGAGTAGCGTCGTTTTCCCGGTTCCGCTTTTGCCGATGACGTAAAGGTGATGTCGGCGGTCCGACGAAGAAAGGGAGAAGTGGTGTTCTTCTCCCCATAGGTCGCGCGTGCCCAACACCACGTCATCGTTCGTGCTCATGCGGGCCTCTACTCCACGAGATAAAATCTCTAAAAACGCGCCGGAGCTTGAAGACGGCGTGTTTTTGTTTGGCGACATACGCTTTGTAACGAGCCGCCAAGGTAGTAGAGGCGCGCCTGCTAACGACTGTGCTACACCGCGGTGGAGTATATCATTAAAACGGATATATGGAACCTAACTATTTCC
>JBEHXD010000520.1:0-4345 GCA_048498875.1 Verrucomicrobiota bacterium | reverse complement strand
ATGATCGTATACGTTTCGGCTCCGCCGACTATCGCCTGGTGGGCTCCGGTGATCGCAATCCGCACGTCTAGACTTTGGCACGAGCCGCTCGTTGGCGACGAGCACTAGATCGCTCTACGAGGGCGATATTTGTTTTTTTTGCGCGCGCCCGCGCAGGGTGAAGCGCTCCACCCAGCGAAGCGAAGGAAGCTCGACCGCACGGTAGACGAGGTAGGAAACTACGACAACTGGTCCGAGCTGCGCGATGGCATACACCCGCGGATGCGAACCGAGCCACAGACCTAGAGCGGGAGGGAGGCGGGTGAGCAGCAAATAACCCACCCCCACATGGAAGAGATACATGCTGTAAGAGATTCGTCCGACGAATACCAGCGGCGCTGCCGTGAGCAAGGGAACCGAGTCACGGACTCGAGTGAGAACAACGAGCAGCACCAAAGCGCAGCCCGCGCAGATAAACGTTGGGTAGAGCCACGAAAGCACAAGCGTCGGCGGTGTCAGCCAGTCCCCGCCCCCGGCCGCGATCAGCCAGGCGTTGGTTCCGAGCAGCATTGTCGCTGCGACTAACAACAAGGCTCCACGCAGCAACGCGCGCCCACGCAGCCAGGAAGCGTGTTTCAACTCCAGGTACGCCGCGAACATCCCCATCGCGAATAGATCGAGGAAAGAGAACGGAAGACGAAACCGCAGCTCCCCCGGCAGCGTCCACGAGTATTCGACAGCGCGCGATAACCAACCAATGAGCACGAATGCGACGCAGACCAAAACCGCCCCCCGACCCGCCCGCGCCGCGACGAAACGTTTGGCAAGGGTTGCGGCGATGGGTAGGAGTACGTAAAATTGGGCCTCGATCGCCAACGTCCACATCGCGATGTTGATGGACAGAAACTCGGCCGGCGTGCCCCAATTGAAAACGAGCAGCAGATGCAAGAACACATCGCGCAGAGTTGGGGTGTGTAGATGCCCGGCAAAGCGCATCCCGACGAAGACCACGAGCGCCACGAAATACGCGGGATAGATCCGCATGAACCTTCGAGCGCAGTATTTTCGCCACGACGGTAGAGGTTCTTCCGCGAGCAAGCGAGCTAGGAA
The DNA here is from genome assembly GCA_048498875.1 of Verrucomicrobiota bacterium. Taxonomy (GTDB): domain Bacteria; phylum Verrucomicrobiota; class Verrucomicrobiia; order Opitutales; family Opitutaceae; genus Lacunisphaera. The sequence goes on along the minus strand of JBEHXD010000520.1, from coordinate 3,256 downwards.
GGGTCGCGAGATCAGGTAGCCGCTGAGCACGAAGAATAGATGCACCCCGGAGAAGCCGGGCAACACGATTGGCGGAAACCGCAGCTCGACGCCGCAGTGGAAGAAGACTACCAACAGCGCGGCAATCCCACGTAGGCCATCCAGTGCTTCATCACGACGACGTCGCGTCACTTGCGCTTCCGTCACCCGTGCTCCACTCCTTTTCTTTCTAGTGGGACGCGAGCGCGGCGTCCGGTGAATCTCGTTCATCCGCCGTTGAGGACAGTTGGCTGACGAGCATGCAACAATTCGTGTCCATCGTGAGAACGAATCTGGACTGCGGCACAATTGTCCGCAGCGTAGAGGCGAGCCTCCACGCCCCGCTCTTAGCCCGACTTCTGGCCATTGTCTCGCATACTTGCAGGCTGCTTCCACGCGCCCGTGACGTAGGCGAGCGCGCAGTCTGAATCGCCCTTGCAATTTCCGGGACAGCGAGGAATTGTGCGGGGCTTGGTTCGCATGACAGCGCTAGGGAACGCCGAATGCGCGATCTCGACCTAGCGGGTCGTGACGGTCTTTGTGCAACGAACATGGGACGGAAGAGGAAAATGAACAAGCGTTGGTTTGGCTTATTGCCCTGTGTGTCGATCGCCTTTGGCCTTGTCCTCAGCTGCGGCAGTAGCGACGGCGGCAGTGGCGCAGCCGGCAGCCCCGGCCTCGGAGGCAACGCCGGCGCAAGCGGCCACTCTGACGGCGGCGGGAATTCACCGGGCGGTCACAGCGCAGGGGTCGCCGGCGAAGCACCGGGCGACGGAGGGGCCGGCGGCGAAGCACCGGGCGACGGAGGGGCCGGCGGCGAAGCAGCTACGCCGGGCAGTGCCGGAGTCGCCGGCATTGCAGACGGTGCAGGCGCTGGTGGCGACGATGCAGGAGCCTCCGGTGCTGCGGGGGCACCAGTGGATACCTCGCCACTCAGCCCGAGCGCGATTCCGGATCTGGCGTTTTGGCTCGACGGGAATGCCCAAGCCTTCTCCGATCAGGACGAAAACTTCCCGCTGCCCCCGGATAGCGGCAGGGTAAGGAGTGTTCCTGAAGCGCCGCCGCTCAACGGCTCGTGGAAAGCGGCAAGCACGCTAGAACGGCCGATTCGTGCCCTCGGGGCCCTCGATCTTCGCCCGGCGGAATCCAGCTCTGGATACAACCTGCAGGACACCGCAGGAACCATTCAAACTGATAATTCGACGGTCGCCATTTCATTTCGCTTGTTGAATTCGAATTCAGCGCAAGGTGCACTGTCGGCTCGGGTTGGCATGACTTCCCTGAGTCTCGAGATTCATTTCGTCGGCGACACCATCGGCATCCGCAACAATAACACCAGCGCAGCGCTGAAGAAGCACATCGCCCGCGGCTTGCACGGCACGATGATCGTCCGCTTTACGCCCACTGGTTACAAGGTCCTGTACGAGGTCGAGGGCTTTCGCTCCTCCGAAACCGTGGACGCAGCGATTGACCACGAAACCGCCTCAAACTTCGACCTAGGTTACGATGGCAACCTCAAATCGAGCATGTTTGGGTTCGTCTCGCAGGTAGTCGGCATCAATCGAGCGGTATCTGATGAAGAGTCAAGTCGCTTGATGACTTGGCTCACTGCGCAACCAATCCCAGATGCCTATCCGGTCACTAAACCGTTGGTCGCAATCGTTGGAGATTCGATCGCAAATGGCGACCAGATCCCAGGCTGGCAGTCCTGGGGTTTCACCATGTTGGACAACCTCCGCCAGACGTATCCGGACGTTCAATTGCTGAACGATGCGGTGAACGGTAGTGGCATCCCGACCGTGAAAAACTCGACCTATTCTGAGCGTGTCCTACCCTGGTACTCAGCGAACCGAGCCAAAAACATTTTGATCGTGGCGGCTGGCAGCAACGACCTAATCAACGGAATAGGCAGCGTGCCGGACATTCTCGATCGCTACTACGGGCTGCTCCAGTCCGCTCGGGCGACTGGTTGGAAGACCGTCGCCTGCACCGTTCTACCGCGGTCCGATGGTTTGAATAGTGGGCAGTCTGCCTTCGAGGCTGCTCGTAAGGCGTTCAACGATGACCTCGTCGCACATGCAGCCAAGTATGACGCTCTGGCTGACGTCGCCAAGATCACCGGCTTGGGGGCGGTCGGTGACTCCGACAATACGACTTACTACAGCGACAAGATCCACCCGACCGCGCCCGGGCACGCCCTACTCGAACCCGTCTACCGCGCGGCCGTTAACGGCTTGCTTGCGCCGTAGTCAACTGATGCTGGCCTTCCGGGGCGACGCGCGTTCGGCTCGCCCCAACCCACGCTTGCTTCGATGTTTCCATCAAATCGCGCCCAACGGCTGAGTCCGAACCAGATGAGCCTGGCACAGTGGCTCGACTTGAACTCAGCCCAGGCGGTGCTCGACGTCGGCTGCAATGTTGGGCATTTGTTGCAAGGGCTGTCGCAAATAAAGCCTGATCTCCACCTGGCGGGCGTCGAGGTAAATGCCGAGGCCGTCAGCGCGGCTCGGCGCACGCTGCCATCAGCATCACTTCACGTGTGCGGCGCGGAAGCCATGCCGTTCGGAGACGCAGAGTTCGACTGCGTGACCTGTGTAGAGGTGCTGGAGCATATTCCGGTCGAGCTCCGCCGCCCCGCATTGCGAGAAATTTGCCGTGTACTCAAGCCAGGAGGGCAGCTCCTGCTCCAGGTTCCTCACGCAGGGACATTTGCCTGGCTCGATCCTGGAAATGCACGTTTTCGCTTTCCGAAGCTGTATTCCCGCTTGCTGAGGCGTGGCCAGCGCGAAGAGGGGATGGAGCAGCGAACCGAGGGCGTAGTGTGGCATCACCACTTCGAACTGAACGAGCTCGACGCACTCACGGCAGGATTATTCACGACTGAGCGGGTTCACCACGGGGGGCTGTTCTTTTTGCCGCTGAGCGATCTGGCGCGCTGGCCATTCTACAAGTTACACGTATACGAAGGCCGAATCTTCCACGCACTCGGGAAGCTGGCCGCGTGGGACCTCGCACAGGACTACGGGCAACGCTCCTACGACGTTCGGCTTCTGCTAAGGAAAGACTCGAAATAGTCACAGCGCGATCGCGGCAGTGCGAGCGCGCTGTACGACGAGACCGCTCTAGGTCTCGCGCTTGAGCTGAGTACCGTCCCTGGTAGATAGAAAATGGACGTAGCGCATGCTCGCGCGCATAGGCATTGGCCTTAGCGACGACCCAGGCTGGTGTGTCGCTGATA
>JBEHXD010000519.1:0-4347 GCA_048498875.1 Verrucomicrobiota bacterium | reverse complement strand
CTGCGCGAGGTAAGGGACAATCGTACGTTTCTCGCGCTGCTGTCTGCGCGATTTGTTTTAAGCCTAGGCTATAATCTCGTGGGGATGCTCGGGATTTAGATGAACACGTATTTCGTGTTCGGAGGCGATCTCAAGGCGGCAGGCTGGGCCTATGGTTTTCTCGGATCGTCGTTTCATGTGTCCGCCGTGCTCACTTCGCTTTTTGTGTATCCTGTCCTGACGAGACGTTGGGGAAAGAAGCGCACCCTGCAGGTGGCGATCGGGATTTTGCTCGCCGGCTGTGCCAGCAAGCTGGTCGTTTATCACCCGGGATTGCCGTGGCTGCAGTTCATTGTGCTCACCACCAACGGTGCGGCCAGCGCGGGATTTTTTCTGGTGACGAATGCGATGCTGGGCGACGTCGCGGATGCCGATGAATGGCGCACGGGTCTGCGGCGAGAAGCACTGTTCAGTTCGTTGCTCAGCTGGTTTGAGAAGGCGGGAAATTCCCTCGGTTCGCTCGTCGCGGGGTTCGTGTTGGTGTGGATCGGGTTCAACGCCAAGCTGGGGGCGCAGACTCCGGAAACGCTACGCCTGATGCAGCTCGCTTATTTCGCGATGCCCACGAGCGGCGCGCTGCTCGCCCTCTGGCTGATCCGGCGCTACGATCTCACCGAGGCGCGCGCCTACGAAATCAAGGATGCGCTGGCGGGCCGCCGGGCCGCTGTCACTACTTCATGATCAACACCGCCTTCATTCTCGGGGCATCCGCCTTCGCTGATATTTACGGCGAGGAGAACCTGCGCGCCATCGCGCCGACCGGCCGGTTGCTCGGTCCACCCCTCACGGTGGCCGAACTGCAGTCGAACCCGCCGTCGTGGCTGGATGAAATCGAAGTACTGTTTACCGGTTGGGATGCGCCCCGGCTCGATGCCGCCCTGCTCGAACGCATGCCGCGATTGCGCGCGGTGTTTTATGGCGCGGGCAGCATCCGGCCGATCGCGTCGGATGCGCTTTGGGAGCGTCGCATCATCGTCGCGAGCGCGGCGGCGTTGAACGCGCAACCCGTCGTGGAGTTCACCCTCGGCGCGATTCTGCTCTCGTTCAAACGTGCGTGGCATCACTCGCGTCTGGTGCGCACCGAACGCACCTACGACGCACTGCGGACGCTGCCGGTGCCGACCGGGTGGGGGGCGACGATCGGGCTGGTTTCGCTTGGGTTGATCGGGCGCCGGGTCGCGGAGCAACTGCGCGCACACGACGTCCACGTACTTGCCCATGATCCGCTGTTGACCGCGGCGCAGTGTGCGGAACTGGGCGTGGAGGCGGTGACATTGGAGGAAATTTTCCGACGCTCGGACATTATTTCGCTGCACACCCCGCTGTTACCCGAGACGACGGGATTGATCGATGCGGCGTTGCTGGCGAGCCTGCGGCCGGGCGCGACCCTGATCAACACGGCGCGGGGTGCCATCATTCGGGAAACGGATTTGATCAAGGTATTGCAAAACCGGCCCGACGTGCAGGCGATCCTGGATGTCACCGATCCCGAGCCGCCGCTGCGCGATTCGCCGCTGTATGATTTGACCAACGTATTTCTTACTCCCCATATCGCCGGGTCGATCGGGGTCGAGTGCCGGCGCATGGGCCGGGCGATGGTCGAGGAGTTTCATCGCTACGCGCGCGGCGAGTCGTTGCGCTACACTGTAACCCGCGAGCAGCTTGCCCGGATGGCCTGAATGAGCATTGTCGCGTCATGACTCCGCTACCCGCCGCCCAAAACCCGCTGCGGACGCGCGCGGATCTGCAGAAGCTCGCCGCCGATCTGGTGGCGCCGCTGATTCCCCACTTTTCGCCGGGTCGCGCCCAAGTCCGGATTGCCGCCAACCGGGCGCATTACGGGGATCCGGCGGGCTGGCTGGAAGGGTTTGCGCGACCCTTGTGGGGGCTGGCGCCGCTCGCGGCCGGCGGAGGAAAATTCGACCACTGGCCGCTGTGGCAGCAAGGACTCGATGCCGGCAGCAATCCGCAAGGACCCGAGTATTGGGGCCTCGCCGGGGATTTTGATCAGCGCAGTGTCGAGCAGGCCGCATTTGGTTTCGCGCTCGCCCTCGCGCCCGATCAGTTATGGAAACCGCTTTCACCCGAGGTGCGCGCGCGGTTGTCCGCGTGGTTGCAAAACATCAACCGGGTGAAGCTCGTGCAGAACAACTGGCTGTTCTTCCGTGTGCTCGTGAATCTGGGCTTGGAACACGTGGGTGAGCCTTCGGCGCATACGCAGGTGGACGCTGACCTGGCCCAGCTCGATCGATTTTATCTCGGCGACGGCTGGTATGCGGATGGCGGCGGCGGTACGACCTTTCGCGACGGCCGGCTCGGCGACTACTATGTGCCGATGGCGTTTCATTTCTACAGCCTGATTTACACCCGCCTCGCCAGCGATCCGCCCCGGATCGCCCGCAACGTTGAACGCGCCCGGCAGTTCGCGCAGGATTTCCAGTATTGGTTTGCGGCCGACGGAGCGGCGCTGCCGTTTGGCCGCAGCCTGACCTATCGGTTTGCGCAGGGCGCTTTTTGGGGCGGACTGGCGTTCGCCGGCGTGGAAGCACTGCCGTGGGGCGTAATCAAGGGATTGTATTTGCGCCATCTTCGCTGGTGGATGGCTCGCCCAATTTTTTCCGAGTCGGGATTGCTCAGCATTGGTTACGGTTACCCGAACCTCGTGATGGCGGAGAGTTACAACTCCCCGGGGTCGCCGTATTGGGCAATGAAGGCGTTGCTTCCGCTGGCACTGCCGGACACGCATCCGTTCTGGAAGGCGGAGGAATTGCCCCTGCCGCCGCGCCGCAGTGTGCACACGGTGTCGGGTGCGAAGCTTCTGCTCACGACCGATCCGCGCACGAAGGACGTCACGGCGATCAATCCCGGCCAGCCGGTGCTCGACTGGCCGCGGCATGCGCCGCAGAAATACTCCAAGTGTGCTTACTCAACCCGGTTTGGTTTCACGGTGCCGGTGAGCGGGGCTGCATCCGCCGCGGAAGGCGGGTTGGACAGCGGGATTTCCCTGAGCGACGACGGACGCTTTTACCGGGTGCGCGAGCAATGCTTTGATCCCGAGGTGCGAGAGGGAGCCGCATTTTCCCACTGGGCACCGTGGCCGGGCGTGGAGTTGTCGACCTGGCTGCTGGTGGAATCGACCGGACATGTGAGAATCCACCGGCTGCGTACGACGAAAAAGATATGGGCAATCGAGGCCGGGTTCGCCGTGCCCTACACCGATAAAACGACGCGCCAGTTGCTGGCCGATGCCACACCGGGTCCCGTGGTGCGGGGACCGGTCGGAGCGTCGCTGTTGTGTTCGCTTGCGGGGACGCGCACGCCTGACTGCGTCGACGTCGGGGCGAACAGCCATCTGCTCGAATCGCTTTCGGCGATGCCGGTTTTGCAATCCACGCACGAGGCGGGTGAACACTGGCTGGCCTGCTGGGTGAGTGGCAGCAGCGTGACGGATGACGTATTTGCGGAGGCAAAACTTTTTTCGGTGCAGATTTCCAGTGGAACAATTCAGGTGACGCGCGATGGCACGGCTTGGTGGAATTCCAGTGAGCATCCGTGCGGCAGTTCCTCAACCGCCCGACGCGAAAGCCACGCCACTTCGGTGTGATTGCAGGCCGATTTGGTTGAGTGTCTCGCGAAGCAAACGAAGGTTACGAAGGACTTTGAGTTTGGCTTTGTTCCCTTTCGTTCCTTTGCGAGACCCTCTCTGTAGCGATGGGCCAAAATCCCCTCCAATCATGGATTCCCTGCTGACATAGCGCTGTCAGGAGCCCGTGCTAATATGATACCGATGAAAGACCAAAAAGTATCCGTGTGGGAAGGGGAGCACAGCATCGAGATCAAGGCCTCGCGCGAGGCCATCTGGGATCTTTTCAAGGACGTGGCGGGATGGAAGCAATGGAACGCCGGGATCGAGGAAATCGAGCTGCGCGGTCCGTTTGCCGCGGGAACGGAGTTCCTGATGAAGCCTCCGGGGCAGGAGTCACTGATCAGCCAGTTGGTGGAAGTGACCGAAAATGCCGGATTTCTCGACAAGACCTGTGTGGGCGATCTGACCGTGTATGTGGATCATCGCATTGATCTGATTGCGAGCGGACGCTGCCGGGTGACCTATTCCGTCGAAGCCTTTGGGCCTTCCTGCGATGAGATCGGTCCGATGATTTCCGCGGATTTTCCCGAGGTTTTGAAAGCGCTGGCAACGCACGCCGAAGTGCTTGCTTTTCTGGAGAGCCAGAAGCCGAAACGCCTGGTCGAAACGATTGCTGGAAAACGTGCTGAAGAGTTGACTGTGAAGCAGACGGCATTCCAAAT
>JBEHXD010000518.1:0-4354 GCA_048498875.1 Verrucomicrobiota bacterium | reverse complement strand
CATGACGGGCATCAGCCAGGCGTCGTAGACCATGAAGGCCGAGCGCGCGCGCGCCGTTTCCCCGCTCAACAGCGAAAACAGGCTGTCCGCCTCGAACTTATCGTGGGCTCCCGCTCGATATTGCGAGGGCGCAATTCCCAGCAGCCCGCGAAAGCGGCGGGAGAAATGGTACTGGTTTTGAAATCCGAGATCGTGGCTGATGATCTTGATCGGCGTATTCGAACTGCGGAGCGTGTGCGCCGCGTAAGCCATCTTGAAATACGTGAACGCCTGCTTCGGCGGGCGGCCGAACACCTCCTGGCAACGCTTCGTGAGCGTGCGCACGCCCACGCCCATCTCCGCCGCGAGATGCGGCACCGATAGCGTCCCCGCGCGATTGAGCTCGAACAGCCGTACGAGGCGCTCCCGGAAGCTCTGGTCTGGCGAGCGTTGGAAAAAGCCGGGCGCCAGACTCGCCGGCGGCAGGAGACGCACCACCTGGCAAAGCAGCTCGAGCACCAGCGCATTTTGCAGGTGCGCGATGAATTGGTCCTGGCGCTCCGCTTCCGCGCGCATCCGCCCGAGCAGCCGGCGAAACGCCGCGCCCTGCCCACGCACCACCTGCCGCTCTGCCGCGAGATCCGGCCGGAAAATAACATCGCGGACCGGTTGGGAGGCGTCGCTGCCGAGATCCACGCCGACGGCGAAATAGCTGACCCGCGCTCCATCGAGTTCCTCGTGGCAGTCCCCAGGCTTCACGACGAGCAGATCGCCGGCTTCCAACTTGATGTCCTCGCCGTTGAGCCGGCAGGCGTAGGGCAACTGGTCCGCCATGATCAACAGATAGCCCTGCTGCTCCAGATGACGACCCGCGGTTGCGCGGAGCGCGGTCACGCGAGCGAGCGACCGCAGGGCGGGCTTCACAAAATCGAACACTAGGCCGCCCGGACGAAACCGCACCGGTGCGGAATCATCCGCTTCCACAACGCGCTGCAAGGAGGGTTCGAGGCAATCGAGAGACATGGACCAGTTTAACGATTAACTTTAATTAATCGCTAAACTGTTTCCGAAATGTCGCGTGGCAATCTTTTTTGAATGACGGCGCGGACAGATTTTCGCAGTCGCGTCCACGCTTGCCACCCGCCCATGAAATCCACGTGTTGTCCCGATGTCGCGAACGCGTAAATCGAGTCAACCCCGGGCGGCGACGCTCGCCGACGTCGGCCGGGCGGCCGGCGTGTCGGCAGTGGCCGCCTCGCTGGTGCTCAACGGCTCGGAAACCTCCGCGCGCATCGCCGCCACGACGCGCAAGCGCATCCTAGAAGCCGCCGCCGCGCTCCGCTACAGGCCCAACGCCGCCGCCCGTGCCCTCGTCAACCGCCAGATGAACACCATCGGCGTGGTCACGGTGCTCGAGACCGGCGTGCTCAGCAGTTATTTCCTGCACATTTTCAACGGCATCCTCACCGCGGCCAGCCAGTATCAACAGAGTGCGACCGTCTTCACCCTGCCCAACTGGCAGGCGCTGCAGTCCAGCCTCCCCGGCATCTGCGACGGACGCATCGATGGCCTGGTCCTCATCGCACCGCGGGTGAAGTTCGACAGCCCCAGCCTCCTGCCCCCGCACACGCCCCTCGTCGCACTGCAGGCCAACGTCCCGGTGCGGAACGTCCTCAACATCCACGCCGAAAATCTCAACGGCGCCTACGATATGGTCCGGCATCTGATTGCGCGCGGACACCGCCGGATCATGCACGTCTCCGGCGATCCCGCGCTTGTCGAACCGCATCAGCGCATCGTCGGCTACAAACGGGCCCTCGCGGAGGCCGGCATCCCCTTTGATCCCGATCTCCTGGTGCACGCGCGATTCAACGTGACTTCGGGCCGCGAGAGTTTCCGCGCCTGGCTGCAAACGCACGCGGGCCAGCAGATGCCCGAAGCGCTGTTCTGCGCCAACGACAGCGTGGCGATCGGGTGCCTGGAGGTGTTGGCGGAATTTGGACTGCGCGCGCCTCAGGATATCTCGGTGGCCGGATTCGACGACAGCCTATTCGCCCTCACGACCGTGCCCCAGCTTACCAGCGTTTCCCAGCCGCTGCGCACGATGGGCCAGCGCGCCGTCGAGGAATTGCTCAAACGGATCGCCCACGAACGCGAAAACCCTACCGCCGAACCGCTCGCGGTCGAGCCGATCGTCTACCCTACAGAGGTGATGTTCCGCGACTCCGTCGCCGCGCCGCCGAAAGCGCCGCGACTGGTGCCGCGGGTGGTGTGAGTTGGTAAGGGCAGAAAGCGATTTCCTTCCCGCTGCAGGGAGCATCGGAATAGCATCGTATTACGATACTATTTCCCTTGCTCACGGATTCGTTTGACTGGACGGCCCCCAGTCCCAGAGCGACCACCCTGCTTCCAACTTAGCGAACAAAGTGGCCGAGCATCCGCACTACATGCCGACGGAGGGCGTTTTCCCACAATAATTGCATATATATTGCAGTTAAATCGACCTTGGCACCGATTTTTCCCTATGACCCATCAGTAAAAACACGAATTACGGTCTTTCTCCGTTGCTCACGTGCCCGGGGTATCATTCAACGGAATCCCCAAGTTTAGCTTCAGTTATGCCTTTCCGCCCATTGCCAGCATGGACGGTCTGGGCATGCCTTGTGTTTGCCGCCTTTGCGTCGAACGCAGCGGCATACCAGCCCTCCGACCCCCAGCTCGACCCCGTCGCGCGTCGGCTGTACGACTATATAATCAGCGTAAACGGCAAGTATATCATGAGCGGGCAGCAGGAGGACAGCTTGGCGCTGCCCAATGCATCGGTGCTGAATCGGGATGATGTCTCGAAATGGATCACCGCGCAGATGGAGACGATCCGGCAGACCACGGGAAAATATCCCGCGATCCGGGGGTTCGATATCAGGGCGGAATTGGGCAACGAAAATCTCGCGCCCGCCGACGATCCGGTCCTAAACGAAACTATCCGGTCGTGGTACGAGCGGCGCCAGATCACGACCTTCTCCTGGCACGTGGGCGCGCCGCCCCTGGAGGATCTCTACAAGTACTCCATCAAATCCTCGCCCGGCTTGGTGCGCGATGTCCTGGTTCCCGGCACAGTCGCCAACCTCAGTTACATCAAGAAACTCAATCTCATCGCCGCCAAACTGCAGCGGCTGCGCGAGGCCGGCGTGCCGGTGATCTGGCGGCCTTTTCACGAAATGACGGGCGACTGGTTCTGGTGGAGCATGAGTACTCCAGCCGACTACGTGCAACTCTGGCAGTTCACCTATCGATACCTCCGGGACACCAAGCAACTGCACAATCTGATCTGGGCCTGGTCGACTTCCGCAGACGCCTCCAAGGGCGCGGCTTGGTATCCGGGCCACGAATACGTCGACATCATCGGCTGCGACACGTACTACAACGGCCCGCAGCAGCTGAGCAAATGGTCGACGATCCATGCGCAATTGTCCGCCATCGCCGCCGGCCAGAAGCCGCTTGCGGTGACAGAGAACGACGTCATCCCCAACCCGGCCGAGATGTTCGCCGCGTCGTCGACCATTTCGTTTTCTTGGTTCCTCTCCTGGCGGGACGAGTGGCTGCACCGCAATTCCGACGACTATCTCAGGTCGGTGTTCAATCACGCCAAGGTGCTTACGGCCGACAAGATGCCGGACTTGGGATTCGGGCCCAAAATCGACACCAAGTTTGCGGGCGCCACCTTGCGCGCGGGCGAGCACGCCCTGCTCACCTCGCTGAAAACCTACACCAGCGCCGCGACCTTCCAATGGTTCGAGGGCGAGTCGGGCAACACCTCCCGCCCGCTTCCAGGCGCGACGACGCCCTTTCTCGTTACATCGACGCTGGCTGATACCACGGCCTACTGGCTACGGGTGGTTGACCTCCCCGCCACCTACGCGAGCGAGACCTTTCGCATCGTGCCGGTGAAAACTCCGCTCGAAGCGATCCAGCAACCGCACCAAATGCTCCGTCGGATCGCGAGCGGCGGCGCCGTCACCACGCTGGCCGGGCTCACGGCCGCGGGGTCGAGCGAACCCGCGCCCTTCTACGCGCCCTACGATGTCGCTGTCGACAATTCGGACAATTTGTACGTCACGGATCGCGAAAATCACACCATCCGCAAAATCGCCCGGGGCGAGACCGCGACGACCCTGGCCGGAAGCGCTGGCGTGACCGGCGCCGCGGATGGATCGGGCAGCGCGGCCCGGTTTTCCTATCCTTCCGGGATCGCGGTGGATGGCGAAGGCACCGTTTACGTCACCGATTCCGGCAACCACACCGTGCGTAAAATCACCAGCGCCGGCGTCGTGACCACCTTGGCGGGCTCGGCCGGCAAGTCGGGAGCCACGGACGG
>JBEHXD010000517.1:0-4355 GCA_048498875.1 Verrucomicrobiota bacterium | reverse complement strand
GCCTGTTGCTCAGTTCACCGGACCAGAATGCGCCGGGCGAGGTGGCCATCGTGCCCGCCCATGATGGCACTCCACCCCAGCTCACGGATCCCAGGTCCGTGCACCTGGCCGTCCTGTCGCTGCAGCGTTCTTCCGCGGGCTGGAACGTGGTGATTCCCGCCGTCGCCATCGATCGCTTGGCGACCCGGCTCAAGCAACCGGGAAGCTAGGGTGGGCTGAATCGAGCAATCTGAAACAAGGCAGTTTCAACCACGGATCACTCCGATAACACGGATCAATCCGTCCGTGGAATTGGTGCATCCGTGGTCAAACAGTATGTTTTTCCCGAGTCAAAATCGGGGTGGACTTTGCCGGGGGTGGTGGCTTTGTTTTGCCCCCTCAGTCGCCCGGGTGGCGGAATTGGCAGACGCAGTGGACTCAAAATCCACCGACCTCTAAAGTCTTGTGGGTTCGACCCCCACCCCGGGCACCAAATCAGAATTTGGACAGGTTTGGACAGCATGCGCCAAAGCATGACAACGGTCCTCTGATTCAACGATTTCCGACGCAGAATTTTTCTCGGCTGATTTTTCGACTTGGACAGCTTTGGACACCAAAAGACTCGTTTGGCCGGATTTTAGTGGAGAACTACGTGGAGAGGTGGTCTGCCTCGCTAAGGCCGCGAGGGTTTCGATTCCTTCCTTCAATGGCAGCTTGGTTGTATCGGTATAAGTCCAGTCGGTGAGCCGAAGGCTCTTGTGTCGGGCCAGTTGCTTGACGACACGAGGCAAAGTAACGCGATTGTGTAGCAGGACAATAAACGTGCGCCTGAACGTATGAATGCCAGCGGGACGTCCCTCTTTGTCGAGCAGTGGAATGCCCGCCTTGACCATGTCCCGACGCAAGGTGTCCACATCGGCAACGCCACGAGGGAAAACCAGCATGTTTGCTTTCCAATAATCAGGGCGGGCTTTTTCCAGTTCTGCCAGAAGCACGGATAGGAGGGGCAGGTTTTCAGCGCGTCGGGCTTTGGTGGCTTCGGCGCGCAGAACCAGACCGGGGTTTTCGTCCAGGCGAACATCGCCCCAGCAAAGCCGCTTGGCCTCGATGCGGCGCAGTCCAGTAAAGGCCATGAACCGATAGAACAGCGCACGCTTGGGTTTCGCCACGGAGCACAATTTCTCCAGCTCATCCTCAGAGAACGCGCGAGGGCCGTCCGGATATTTCGCCACTATCTGCAGGCTTTCGACGCGTTTCAGCGGATTGGAAATCTCGTAGTTACGGTCAACCCAGTTGCAAAAGGCTCGGGCAGCATCGAAGTAGTTGTTGAGAGTGCGGGCTTCATACGCCGTTTGTGCGTCGCGCCATTCGACAAAGCTTCGCATCGTAACGTCTGCCATGCACGACCACCGGCACCCCTTGGCCAGCGCCAGGAAGCGAAGTTTTACGACGCGTACATGGTCTTTGGTACGGCCATTCTTGCGCACGGATTCAAGGTATTCCTCGAACAGCTCCGGGATCGGCCGACGCTTAGCCTTTCGTGTGAACGCCGCAGGAATAATGCCGACTGACTCCCGCTGCGCGTCCTCGTATGCTTCTTTGAGCAGCTTCTCGGCAACCTCTTTGACGGTGGTATGAAGCGTGACCTCGTGGACCTTGGGATCGTCGCCAACGCGGTAGCGCCCCCGGTACGACCGGTGCTTCGCGTTAGGTGGGATGAGATACCTAAGCATGGCCGGCTCCCGCGTTGAGATAGACAAGGAGGTGGCTGCGCCAGATCATCCAGCGACCGCCCTCTTTGAATGCGGCCTTGAGTTTCCCTTGGTTGAGCCGGCGATATACCGTCTTCTCATCGGCCAGCATTTCTGCGGCCATCTCAGGGACCTTCAAGAGCCTGTCGCGCTCTGGCTGTGGTGGGAGTGTATTCATTGGCGTTGCTGATTTTCGTTGTCCGCGAGTTCATCTTCAGGGTCCGCTGCGATCAGTCGCTTGGTAGGATCATCCTTGGCCAATCTCTCATCGATCATTTCGCGTGGCATGCCGATTTTCCGGAGTTCCTTGCGGTCAAATTTGTCCAACCGCGCATCCTCAGCGGTATAGAGGCGGTGCAGGTGGACGTGGCTGATATGGATATTAAATTGGACCAACCAGTCCGAGAGATACCGCCAACTATGGCCTTTGCCCCGCATCACATACAACGCCTGAAAGTATGAGGCGATATGGAAGACCTTGGGTGCGGCTTGGGCGGCGTTAAGAACGGTTTCAGGGTCGGCTATAACCAGTTCATCTGCTTTCGGGCTTTTTGTGCGCTTCGTCATGTTCCGATGTGTAACATAATGTTACATGCACGTCAAGCCGACTCTGTTTTTGGTTCCCTGATGACCGAGCGACAGCGGGGAAAGCGTGAGCAGCCCCAGAATGGTTCAAAGTCACCCGTGCGCCAAATCATCGGGGCCTCGCATTTGGGGCAATGGTGAGAGTCATCCGACAGCAACCTGTCGAGGTCCTCACCACTAATACTTCGGCAGGCACGCTGAGTAAGGTTGGTCGCGTCACAAAGCCGGATGCTGTGCTCCTGTGCGAACCGAGCAGCTGGGGCTGTCCAGCCTTTGAGTGTATGGATTGCGCCCGAGGAGACGCCAAAGTGAGTCATACTTCCGAGCATTTCACGGATGACTTTTTCCTGAACATTCCAGCTCCGCCAGTGCTTGCACTGAATGAGGACTCTTGTTTCGCCTTTTGTAGCTATGAGATCAACGCCCCCATCAGGGGTGGCCCCTCCCTTGCGCTCTACGGTCCACCCTTCATTTCTAAGAATCTCGGCGTTCAATTTTTCGAACTGATACCAATCTATTTTGTAGAGGCGTTCCGCGATTCTTTCTGCCGTCCAAACAGGCTTTGGCGGCTGTATTTCAGTCGGCTGGGCTGCGCCACCCAGATGCCGGCGAATTCGACTAACGACAAGTGAGACGGCAACCAATACCGCCACCGCAAGAATGGCACCAAGAATGCTCAACAAAACCACTTTGGCTGTGTTGGCCAATCCTGCCAGCCCACCGTAGGCTAAGCCCATGAGGAGGATTCCGCCGAAGACTAATTTTGTGAATGCTTCAGCTCGATCATCGGCGCGGTTTCTTCTGCGAGTCACAGGTTAGGCCTCCGAATACACATGCCGGATTATTCCCATATAGAATAATTCACCAGGGGAATATTGTTAGAGTCAACGTGCTTTGAGCAAGCTACCGACTAACAATGCACGCAATGTAACGGGACGGCGGATTAAGAGCATCCGTATGGCGTGCAGTCCAAAGGTTTCACAAGAGGACTTGGCTGGACGCATGGCCGCACGGGGCGTGCAACTCAGTCAAGGCCAAGTGGCAAAAATTGAAAATGGCCAACGCCCCGTCCTGGATTTTGAGCTGATGATGATTGCCCGGGCTTTACGGGTACCGATTCAATCACTGTTCGAGTAGAGGGAGGCTCGGCTGTGGGCTTGTGTCGGATAAACAGGGACCATAGGTGAGTCTATGCCCGCAAAATACAATGAACGCTGAAACACGGAGGCTTTTTGATCGCTGGGTAATCGTTCCCTACGCCGCACTGCGGCAACTTCCGAATGGTGACGGTGCCTTTGCAGCACTTGCAATGGGCTTTGGGCTATATGAACGATTTATTACCTCGAGCATTCACAGCAGAGGAGGAAATATCGAAAAAGAGCGCTATGAAGAAGCTTCTAGGGATTTCGGGAAGGCCGTTTCACCCGACGATTTCAAGGCATTTTGGGAAATGTATCGGGTAGGCGTTCAACACTATTTTCATCCGAAGCACTTTACCAAAGGCCAGGACAAGACCCGCTGGGGATGGGACATTTCCGAGGAGAAGAACTATTCTGCGTTCCCAACAGTGATACGAAAAGAGGCTGACTTGTTCATTATTACGATCAACCCGTGGGAATTTGTTGAGCACACGATTCGTCGATGGCATGAGCATCCGGAGTTACTGGATGAATTGGGCGCTACTAAGTTCGGCAAGATTGAAGTAGCCGAGGCCCCCGATCCCGTAGATGCCGCCATTCCGACTGCGTTCCCCACTGCTGCTGCGAATCAGACATCGTCACCGCAAATAGGGGCAACCGGAATTCGTCCGCTTAGTTAGTGAAGCGAGTGAATCTTTCGCTGCTTAGAGGTACCTATTCGCCTTCAGCTTGCTTTGATTTTTCGGGTTTCCCCGTCTTCGGAGCACCTTTTTCCCGGGGCTTTTTCCTTATCTGATCATATGCCCCCCGCAATTCAGGCATCATTTCTAATGCCTTATTGAAAGGTTCGGACTCAAAGAATTCATGCCATGGGCTACCGTGGGTATCTTACTCTACCCAC
>JBEHXD010000516.1:0-4355 GCA_048498875.1 Verrucomicrobiota bacterium | reverse complement strand
ATCAACACGTTCTTCCGTCCTTCCGACGTGGTCGTCGGACCCGATGGCGCGGTTTATATCGCCGACTGGTTCGATCCGCGCGTCGGCGGGCACCAGGATCTCGACGACCAGGTGGCAGGGGCGATTTATCGCGTGGCCCCGAAAGGCTTCAAGCCGGTGGTGCCGCATTTTGATCTGGCGACGACCGTGGGACAGATCACGGCCTTGCGCAATCCGGCGGTGAATGTCCGCGCTGTGGGTTATCTTAAACTTCGCGCCCAGGGAGCGGCGGCAATTTCTCCCGTGGTGGCATTGCTCACTGATGCGAATCCCTACATTCGGGCGCGGGCGATTTGGTTGCTCGCGGATATCGGCGGCGAGGGCACTGGTCGGGTCGAAGCACTTTTGCAGTCTACCGATGCGCAAACGAAAATCGCGGCGTTCCGCGCGTTGCGCCGGTTTGATCGCCAGCCGTTGAAACACGCCGCGCAACTCGTGACGGATGCGTCACCGGCGGTCCGGCGCGAGGTCGCTCTCGCTTTGCGCGATGTCCCGCTGGCGGAGTCGCGTGACCTGTTGCTCGCGCTCGCGCGCGGCTACGA
This sequence comes from Verrucomicrobiota bacterium, assembly GCA_048498875.1. Taxonomy (GTDB): domain Bacteria; phylum Verrucomicrobiota; class Verrucomicrobiia; order Opitutales; family Opitutaceae; genus Lacunisphaera. The sequence goes on along the minus strand of JBEHXD010000516.1, from coordinate 3,774 downwards.
CGGGCAGGATCGCACGTATTTGGAGGCATGGGGTACCGGTTGCAGCGGCAAGGAAGCCGAAGTGTACGCCGCGCTCGCCGCCACGCAGAAAGAAACCGATCCATTAAAGTGGACTGCCGCCTATGCGGGACTCGTCTGGCGGTTGACCCCGGCAGCGGCGGTACCGCAGTTTGCAAAACGCGCGACGAGTACCTCTTTCGAGGAAAAAGACCGGCTCGCCGCGGTGACCGCGCTCGGATTTATTCCCACGCATGACGCCGCCTTCGCCCTGGTCGATCTGGCCCAGCACGCCACCGGACTGGTCCAAAAACAAGCGTTGTGGTGGTTGCTCAACTACCGGAACAGCCGCTGGGCCGGGCAGGGGCTCGACGCGGAGCTGAAAGCGCGCGGGCTTTATGATCCCGCCACGGTGGTCGTGACAGAAAGCATCGTGCCGGTGCCACCGGCCAGCAAGTTGCCGCCGGTGAAGGAAATTGTCGCACTCAAGGGTGACGCGAAGCGCGGCGGAACGCTGGTGACGGCGTGTTACCTGTGTCACCACATTGGAACTCAAGGAGCGGACTACGCGCCCAATCTGACTTCGTTCGGGAAATTGCAGACAACGGAGGTCTTGGTGAATGCCATGGTCGATCCTTCGTCCGACATCGCCCACGGCTATGATGGCACCGAGATCACGCTCAACGACGGGAAGGTGATCGATGGCCTTCTGCAGTCGAGCGGCGATCCGCTGGTGGTGCAGAGCATGGGAGGCGTGACGCAGTTGATTCCCGCTGATCGCGTGAAGAAAATTCAACGCATGAACCGCTCGCTAATGATGGGTGCCGATCAGCTCGGGCTCGATGCCCAGGCGGTGGCGGACATCGTCGCGTACCTGAAAAGTCTTTGAGGTAGGGCGGGACCGCTGGGCCCGTCGTTATTTATTCCAAACATTTTTAGCCACGAAAAATCACAAAAAGACATATCCGTGGCCTTGATTGGTCCGTGCGCCTATAGGCGCTTCACCCTCTCTATCCGGACTCAGGATGATTTTAGTGACTTTTCGTGGCCATCCCTGATTGGGAATCAGGGCTTGCTCAAGATGCGTGGCCTCGGGCAATGATGCGTTGCATGCCCGAGTTACCGGATATCACGATTTATCTTGAGGCGCTGGAGCGCCGGGTGGTGGGGCAGGTGTTGGAAAAAATCCGGATCGTGGACGTTTTTGTGCTGCGAACGGCGATGCCGCCCATTGATTCGTTGACTGGGAAAAAAGTCGTCGGGTTGCGCCGGCTAGGTAAACGCATCCTGTTTCATTTTGAGGGCGATCAGTGGCTGGTGATGCACCTGATGATTGCGGGACGATTGCAGTGGATCGACGGCGCGGTGAAACCGGTCGCGCGGAATGCGCTCGCTCATTTTGTTTTTCCGGGTGGCACACTCACTCTCACCGAGGCCGGGACCAAGCATCGCGCGTCGCTCCATGTTGTCGCCGGTGAAGCGGGACTGGCCGCCCATGATCGCGGCGGAATCGATGTGCTGAATTCGTCGCTTGAGGAGTTCCGAGCCGCGTTGAAACGGGAAAACCATACCTTGAAGCGATCGCTGACGGCCCCGTCTTTATTCAGCGGTATTGGCAATTCCTACTCCGATGAAATTCTTCACGCGGCGCGACTTTCGCCCGTGGCGCTCACGTCAAAATTGTCCGATGCGGAGATCGCCCGGTTGCATGCCGCCGCGCGCGAAGTGCTGCTTCGCTGGACGGAGAAATTGCGTCGGGACGTGGGAACCGGGTTTCCGGCAAAAGTCACGGCCTTCCTCACGGACATGGCGGTGCATGGAAAATTCGGCCAGCCCTGTCCAGTTTGTGGCACGGCGGTGCAGCGCATCCGTTACGCCGAGAACGAGGTGAATTATTGTCCCCGCTGCCAGACTGGTGGAAAGCTGCTCGCGGATCGTTCCCTTTCACGTCTGCTCAAAGGCGACTGGCCACGGACGATCGACGAAGCAGAAGAGCAGGCAGAGGGTAGGAAAGGGTAGGGGCCGATGCCCTCATCGGCCTTTGGGACATGGCGCCGCGGACGAAAGGCCGTTGGGGGCAACGGCCCCTACCGCAAACAACCTGAATGGAATCTGGTGAGGTGGAACGCAGCCTCCGGACGCGTTGATGTACATTCGCGTTGAAAGTAGATCGGGGAAAACGCCCGGAGCTCGCGTTCCACCTTGGAGGCGTGAAAGTTTTCGGTGAGCGCGGAGTGGGTTAATTATTGTTCGCGGTCGCACCGCCTCGAGGGCGATTGGCCAAAGACGATCGATGAGGCCGGAGCAGAAGCGAAGAAATAGGTCCGTGGTAGGGGCCGATGCCCCCCATCGGCCTTGGGATATGGCGCCGCGGACGAAAGGCCGTTGAGGGCCACAGCCCCTACCGCAAACAACCTAAATGGAATCTGGTGAGGTGGAACGCGGCCTCCGGACGCGTTGACGTGCGCTCGTGTTGAAAGCGGATCGGGAGAAAACGCGCCCGGAGGTAGCGTTCCACCTTAGTCCAAGCTTAATCGGCCAGGCAGGCTTTGAAGCCTTCGGTGAGCGCGGTGCGGTCGAGATTTTTGCCGATGAAAACGAGGGTGTTGCTGCGGTTTTCGCCGTCCTTCCAATCGCGGTCGAACTTCGCGTCAAAGAGCATGTGCACGCCTTGGAAAACCAGGCGCTTCTTGGTACCTTTCACGACGAGCACGCCTTTCATGCGGAAAATATCGGCGCCCTTGGTTTCGAGAATCTTGGAAATCCAGGCGTTGAGTTTCTTGCCGTCGAGCTCGCCGGCGACGCTGATGCCGACTGAAGATACTTCCTCGTCGTGCGAATGTTCGTGACGGAAGGTTTTGTCCCAACCATAGCGCACGACTTCGCCACTGGGCGCATGAAGGTGAGTGGGTACATCGTGTCCGGTGAAGAGAACGTAGTTGCCGGGCGCCGTGATCTTCACGGGGAATTCGCCGTTTTCGTTCTGGAGTTTGAGGCGGTGAAGTTTTCCGTCCGCAGTGATCGTTTCACCCTGGGCGGTTGCTTTTTCCCAGTCGGAAAACGCGAGTACGGCGCTCTTGGCCGCAGCCGCGGCATTTGCCTCGGTTACGACGCTGCCAACCGGCAGCACGATGACATCGAGGGAATTATGATCGTGACCGCAGGCTTCGCCGCACTCGTGGTCATGATCCCCGTGGTCGTGATGATGGGCGCCGATATTGAGCTTATAGTCGCCGGCGGTCAGTTGGTACGCGCCCGCCCACTCAAAGGGATATTCCGGCTCGAGAAATTGCGGGTCGACTTCGACCGCGCGGTCAAGATTGAAACCCTGAATGTCGATCACCTTGTCGAGCGCGATTTCGGCGTTTTTCGTCCGATGTACTTTCGCCACGGCGTTGATCACGTGGATGCGTTTTTCGAGGGCATCGAGATCGGCGGGAGCCACGAGGTCGGTCTTGTTGAGCAGGATCACATCGGCGAAGGCGATTTGTTTCATGGCCTCCGGCGAATCATCGAGGTGAATCAAAATGTGCCTGGCGTCGACGAGCGTCACGATCGCATCGAGCCGGAAATTTTCCTTCATCTCCGGATCGGAGAAAAACGTCTGCGCCACGGGCGCGGGATTGGCCAAACCGGTGGTTTCGATGAGAATCGCATCGAGCCGGTCCTTGCGTTTCATCAGCCGGCTGAGCACGCGCAGCAAGTCGCCGCGCACGGTGCAGCAGATGCAGCCGTTGTTCATCTCGAAGATTTCCTCGTCGGACTGGATGACGAGCT
>JBEHXD010000515.1:0-4364 GCA_048498875.1 Verrucomicrobiota bacterium | reverse complement strand
CTCTCCAAGCTCCAGGCCGCCGACTCGAGCCTGCCCGTGGTCGTGATGACGGCCTGGGCCAGCGTCGAAATCGCCGTCGAGGCGATGCGGCGCGGCGCCAAGGATTTTATTACAAAACCGTGGGACAATCCCCGGCTTCTTTCCATCGTCAAAAACCAGATCGAGCTCGCCAGCGCGGTCCGCGCCTATCGCCGGCTCGAGCAGGAAAACCAAATTCTCCGCGGCAAGGGCGGCCCCAATCTCATCGCGCAATCCCAGGCGATGCGTCCGGTGCTGGAAATCATTGCCCGAGTCGGCCCGTCGGATGCGAACATTCTCATCACGGGTGAAAACGGCACCGGCAAGGGCGTGGTGGCGCAGGCACTGCACGCGGTTTCGTCCCGCGCCGGCAAGGCCTTCATCTCGGTTAACATGGGCGGCCTGCCCGAGGGCGTTTTCGAAAGCGAATTGTTCGGCCACGTGCGCGGGGCGTTTACCGATGCCAAAACCGACCGCGCCGGCCGTTTCGAACTCGCGGACGGCGGCACGCTTTTCATGGACGAGATCGGCAACATCCCGATGAGCCAGCAGGCAAAAATCCTGCGCACGCTCGAGACCGGGGAATTCGACCGCGTCGGTTCCTCGCGCACCTATCGCGCCAACGTCCGCTTGATTTCCGCGACCAACTCCGATCTGCCCGCCGAGGTTGCGGCCGGAAAATTCCGCCAGGATTTGCTGTTTCGCTTAAATACGATCCACCTTCATCTGCCGCCGCTGCGCGAACGCCGCGAAGACATCGCCCTCCTCGCCCAGCATTTCCTGAAGCAACATGTCGAGCGCTATCGCAAACCCATCACGGGATTTGACGACACCGCCCTTGAGGCGATGAAAAACTACGGCTGGCCCGGCAACGTGCGCGAACTCGACCACTCGGTCGAACGCGGCGTGCTCATGGCGCAGTCGAAACTCGTGCGCGCTCCCGATCTCGGTTTGAATGCCGGACAGGCCACACCGCGGCTCGAGGACATGAGCCTTGAGGAAGTCGAATCGTTCCTGATCAAAAAAACCCTGGCCCGTTGCGACGGCAATGCGCGCAAGGCGGCGGAGGAACTCGGCCTGAGTCGCAGCGCGTTTTACCGGCGGCTGGAAAGATACGGGTTGTAGCATCAGGCGGTTATTGGGAATCTCGGTCAGACAACTTCCCTCCCTTCCGCGATCGTGCCCTCACCGAAACAACGTCGCCTGCCTCACGAGCAACGGATTCTCGTCTATGCCCTGCTCTCCGGCCTGCCCGCTTTGATCGTTGCCGGAATCCTGCTCTATCTCGGCGATTTTACGCCGAAAGTGCAATGGACGCTGGGTCTGCTGCTGGGCGGTTGCTGGCTCGGTTTTGCCTTCGCCGCGCGGGAGCAGGTGATCCGGCCGTTGCAGACGATGGCCAATCTTCTCACGGCCTTGCGCGAAGGAGATTTTTCCGTCCGCGCGCGCGGCGCCAACCGCGACGATCCGCTCGGCGATCTGATGTCGGAAATCAACATGCTGAGTGGCGTGCTGCAGGAACAGCGGCTCGGCGCGCTCGAAGCCACCGCCCTGCTGCGGACGGTCATGGAGGAAATCGACGTCGCGATTTTTGCATTCGACGCGAACGAAACGCTGCGGCTGGTCAACCGGGCCGGCCAGGAACTTCTCGCGCAACCGGCCGAAAGAATCCTGGGGCGCCTCGCTTCCGACCTCAACCTCACCGACTGCCTCGCGGGCGAGGCCACGCGCGTGCTCACCCGCAATTTTGCCGGTGGTCCGGGACGCTGGGGCATGCGCCGCACGGTTTTTCGCGAGAACGGCCTGCCGCACAAGCTCGTCGTGATCGCCGATCTCAGCCAGCCGCTCCGCGAGGAGGAATTGAAGGCGTGGCAGCGGCTCGTGCGGGTGATCGGCCACGAATTGAACAATTCGCTCGCTCCGATCAAATCCATCGCAGGCAGCCTCAACACGATGTTGCGACGCCCCCAGCGGGCCGACGACTGGGAACAGGACATGGTCGGAGGACTCGAAATCATTGAGGCGCGGGCGGAAGGCTTGAACCGTTTCATGCAGTCGTACGCCCGGCTGGCCAAACTTCCGGCACCGACCCGGCAAAAGGTCGAATTGGGACCGCTGTTGCGCCGTATTGTGACGCTCGGCAAACACGAGCACGTCGAATTTGCGGAAGGCCCGGATGTGACGCTGGCGATCGACGCCGCGCAGATTGAACAGGTGGTGATCAACCTCGTTAAAAATGCCGTTGAGGCGGTCGACGAGGGCAACACCGGACGGGTCCGCGTCACCTGGCGGAAAATTCCCGGTCAAATGGAAATTTCCGTCGAGGACGACGGGCCCGGCATCGCCAACGCGCAAAATCTTTTCGTGCCGTTCTTCACCACGAAGGCGTCCGGTTCGGGCATTGGTCTCGTGCTTTGCCGCCAGATCGCGGAAAACCATGGAGGCACGCTTTCACTGGAAAATCGGGAGCACGCCCATGGTTGCATTGCGCGGTTGCGCCTGCCAGCCTGACGGGAATGAGCCCGTTGCGTGTCCACCCCGACAAATTTTTGCGGAAAAATTTCCCTAACAACCGGCCATCCGGTTTTCCCCATCCGCCCACTGTCATCGAGCAATGAGCGGTATTTCCCTGCTGGCGGTTTTTGCCGCGCTGTTTTGGCTCCGGCTTAAGGCCAATGCGGGCAGAAAGTGGCGCCGAAGCGCACTTGAAGCGATTCTGATCCAGGCCGGTGCGACCATTCTGGTCACGGAGTTGCTGGGCTGCGTGCAGGCCATGCGGACTACCTGGGTCATGCTTGCCTGGGTGGTGGCGGGAATGATCGCCCTGATCCATCTATGGCGCCAGTATCGCAAACCTGATCCCGTGTCCGCCCGCGTTAAAAAACGATGGGCGGCAGTCACCTTCGCCCGCATGGTTCGCGTCTGGCACCCGATGGAACTGGCGGTCCTGTGCGTGGCGATCGGAGCGACCGGCGTGGTGGCCTGTCTGTCCCCGCCCACGAATTACGATTCGATGACTTATCAGCTGCCGAGAATCATGCATTGGTTTCAGCAGGGGACACTGGCACACTATCCCACGTCGAATCTGCGCCAGCTCGCGTATGGTCCCGGAGCGGCCTACTGGCAGGTTCAGTTGTGGGCGCTTTTCGGAGGAGACTATGCGGCCAATCTCCCGCAGTGGCTCAGTTTAATCGGTGTCGCCACGGCATTGACGATACTGATTCCCCGTTTTTTCGACCACCGGTCCGCGGGCCTGGGAACCCTTGCTGGCGTCACCCTGCCCATGACACTCCTGCAAGCCAGTTCCACGCAAACCGATTTGCAGGTGGGATGCTGGCTGTTGATTGCCGCGACTTTTCTCACCGATCGAAACCGGCCCGGTTATTCAAACCTGTTTGCCGGGCTGGCCATTGGCCTGGCCGTGGTGACGAAGCCCAGCGCCGCGCTCTGTGTCATCCCCCTCGTCACGCTCGCGGCCTGGTGGCTCGTGCGACAGCGCGGACTGACCGCGACAGTCAGGGCTGCCGTGGTCTGGATCGTCGTATCCGTCGCGGTATGTACACCGCATTTTTCACGGAATTATCGCTGGTTTGGAAATCCCCTGGGCAGTGACTATGGGACCACCGTGGAATCACTTTCCCCGGGGCTGGTCGCGGCAAATGGCGCCCGCTGGCTGGCTTTGGAACTTCCTTCCATGACCGCGTGGCGTGGAATAATCCACGGCTTGGAGGCGGCACAAATCAATCCCAATGATCCAGCCATCACTTTCCTCGATTACAAATTTTCGCCACCTTCGCCGTACGTCGTCTACCGTCTGTTGCTGCCGGACGAGGATTTCGCCGCCTACACCGGCACCCTCGGTCTGATTGTTCTGCTGGCGTTTTTATGCCGGATAAAAAAGTCCGGAGACGCTGGTGATAAATCGGTCCATCGGCCGTTTCCCCAGTCGTGGATCGTCGCCCTCCTTGCGATGCTTTTTCTGCATGTGCTGCTCCTGAAATGGCAGTTTTGGGGCAACCGGCTGCTTTTGCCTTGGATGCTGTATTTTTGTCCTTTCGTGATGGCAAAAATAGATGTCTGGCGTCACCAGCGGTGGCGGATCGCCAGCTGTGCGCTGCTCCTGCTGCAGACAACTTTCGTCCTGCTGTTCTCACTCAACCGCCCGCTGGTAACGCTTCCACCGTCGTGGCGCTATACCGGTGCCCTGCCTTTGTTTTCCACTTCACGGGCGGAACGGTTCTACGCCGACTATAATTCGGAGGCCACACCGGTCGCCCAACAACTCGTCTCCCTGGTCAGACAACGGCAGTGGCGCAGCGTGGGACTGGTTTTGGACGACGATTATC
>JBEHXD010000514.1:0-4368 GCA_048498875.1 Verrucomicrobiota bacterium | reverse complement strand
AGCGTTAAAATCATCCCCTGGTATCACTCTTGAACTGATATCCCGCTGCCACTTTTTCACGCTTACAGCGTTCTTCGATCCCTGTCGCTTGCCCGATTATCCTTAATCCGCCGAGGGGCGTACGAAACCCTGTCGAGATAATCGATTATCCTGAACGGCGGATTAAGGATAATCCGCCCTACCATTGCTCATTTATTTCCGGCCGTAGTTTTATTGGAAATGCTCTAATGAGCGTCGCTGGGTTGGTTCACCTTGGCGGCGGTGGCGACGTCTTTCTGGCCTGAAAGGCGTTCCACGACATAGAACATCACGGGAATCAGGAAAATGGCGATGATACTGGCAGCGAGCATGCCGCCGATGACTGCCGTGCCCATGACGCGCCGCGCGACGCCGCCCGCGCCGCTGGCCAGCCAGAGCGGAACGCAGCCGAGAATGAACGCGAATGACGTCATGAGGATCGGCCGTAACCGGACGCGTGCGCCTTCCAAGGCGGCATCGGTTAGCGAATCGCCGTGGTCGCGCCGGGCCCGCGCAAATTCGACGATCAAAATCGCATTCTTCGCGGCGAGACCGATCAACATCACGAGTCCGATCTGGGCGAAAACATTGTTTTCCATGCCGCGCCAATACAGCGCTGCATATGCGCCGAAAACGGCGACCGGCACGGTCAGGATTACGCTGAAGGGCAGCGACCAGCTCTCGTACAACGCGGCGAGAATCAGGAATACAAACAGCAGCGACAGACCGAAAATCGCCATTGGAGGAATGCCTTCCTGCGCTTTCTTTTCCTGGAAGGACATGCCGATGTAATCGAAACCCATTTCCTTGGGCATGGTTTTCTTGAACACATCTTCGAGTGCGGCGGTGGCCTGCGAGGAACTGTAGCCCGGCGCGGCGGAGCCGTTGATCTGGGCGCTGCGATACAGGTTGTAGCGCATGGTGAATTCCGGACCAGTGCGGTCTTCGACGGTGGTCAGCGCGGAGAGTGGCACCATCTGACCGGTGCGATTGCGCACGTAATACTGGCCGAGGTCGTCGGGTTTTTGGCGGTATTCACCTTCCGCTTGCAGATACACCTGCCACTGTCGGCCGAAGCGGTTGAAATAATTGACGAACACGCCGCCCATGTAGCATTGCAGCGTTTTATAAACGTCGGTCAGGCTCACGCCCTGTTTCAGCACTTTGTCGCGGTCGACCTTGACGAAAACCTGTGGAACCGCCGGGAGAAATGTGGTGCTCAAACCGGTGAGCTCGGGCCGTTGCCGCGCGGCGTCGAGGAACTTCGCGAGATTGTCGCTCAGGAATTTCACGTCCTGCCCGGAACGATCCTCGAGTACGAATGTGAAACCACCCGCCGTGCCGACGCCCGGAATCGCCGGCGGTGAAAACGAAAACGCCGTGCCGCCAGGAATCTTTTTCAGCTCGGTGGCGAGGTGATCTTTGATCGCCTGATATTGTTCCGCCTTGTTTTCACGCTCGGACCACGGTTTCAGATTTACGAAGAAGAAACTGCTGTACGTGTTGTAAACGGTGCTGAGCAGGCTGAAGCCGATGATTGAGGTGTAGCCTTGAACGCCCGGGGTCTTCGACAACACATCTTCGACCTGATGCGCTACGTCGGCGGTGCGTTGCAGCGAGGAGGCATTGGGCAACTGCAGGCTCACGTACATATAGCCCTGGTCTTCCTCCGGGAGGAAGGACGCGGGAAGTTTTCCGCCGAACCATCCCGCCGTGACGCCAAAGCCGACGAGCAGAATCACGGCGATCAGACTCTTGCGAATCAGTTGGCGCGATACACTCACATAGCCGCTATTGGCCCGGCCGAACACCCGGTTGAAACCGCGATAGAATGCCCCGAGCGGACCGCGTACTTCCTTGCGCGGACGCAGCAGCATCGCGCAAAGCGCGGGACTCAGGGAAAGCGCGTTGAAGGCGGAGATGCCGACCGAAATGGCGATGGTGAGCGCGAACTGTTGATAGAGACGTCCGGTGATGCCCGGAATAAACGCCGTGGGCACGAACACGGCGGCGAGAATGATCGCAATCGCCACGACGGGTCCCGACACCTCCGACATGGCTTTTAAGGTGGCGTCGCGGGGCGACAGACCTTTTTCAATGTGATGTTCCACCGCTTCGACCACGACAATCGCGTCGTCGACAACGAGCCCGATCGCCAACACGAGGCCGAAAAGCGTGAGCGTGTTCACGGAAAATCCGAACAGCGGGAAAAAGGCAAAAGTGCCGATGAGCGACACCGGCACAGCTAGCATCGGGATCAACGTCGGACGCCACCCTTGGAGAAAGACAAACACGACGAGCAGCACGAGCACGAGTGCCTGCCAGAGAGTGCCGGCGATTTCATGCACGCCTTCCGAGACGGAACGGGTGGTGTCGAGGCCAATGCCGTAGTCGAGGTCCGCCGGGAAGCGTTGCTTCAACCGCTCCATTGTCTCCTTGATCCCTTTCGCGGCATCGAGCGCGTTGGATCCGGGCAGCTGATAAATTGCGATGTTGGCTGCGGGTTTGCCGTTGAACCGGCCCATGACGTTGTAGACCTGTGAGCCAAGTTCGATGCGGGCCACGTCCTTGAGGCGAATCAACGAGCCATCCGGATTTTCGCGGATCACGATGTTGCCGAATTCCTCGGGCGAGGAGAGACGGCCTTGGGCGCGGACCGAATAAGTGAATTCCTGTCCCTGCGGCGTGGGCTGACCGCCGATTTGTCCGGCCGGGTTGACTGTGCTCTGGCTTTGGATCGCTTGCGTGAGCTCAGGCACGGTGACGTTGAGGCGGGCCAGCAGATCGGGTTTCACCCAGAAACGCATCGCGTACTGGCCGGCGCCGAACACGGTGACGCTCGCGATGCCGGGGACGTGCGTCAGCTGGTCGTTGAGATTGATGTAGGCGTAGTTCGCGAGAAACGTGCTGTCATACGTCCCTTTGGGTGAATAAAGCGCCATGAGCAGCAGCGGCGCGGAGAGGGATTTTTGCACCGTCACGCCGTAGGTTGCGACGTCGGCGGGAATCTGCGGCGACGCCTGATTGACGCGCAATTGCGAGAGAATGAGATCGTCGTTGGGCTCGGTGGTGATGTCGAAATTCGTCGTCAACCTCAGCGAACCGTCGCTGCCGTTGATCGAGTACATGTAGTTCATGTTATCGACGCCACTCATCGTCTGCTCGATCGGCGTGGCGACAGACTGCTCAACGGTTTGAGCATCGGCGCCGACGTACGTGGTGGTGATGCGCACCTCCGGCGGGACGATTTTGGGAAACTGGGCAATCGGCAGGCCGAAGAGCGAGACGAGGCCGACGATCACCGTCAGGATCGAGAGCACGATGGCGAAAATCGGACGATTGATAAAAAAGCGCGCCATGAGAAAAACCGGGAAGTGTTAGCTGGGATTGAAGTGCGATCGACAGGCCTTGGCCCGCGAATGACTTCGGATGAGATTTCTTATTTGGTCTTGGCGACGTCGGTCGTCGCGGCCACGGGATTGACCACGGTGCCTTCACGCACTTTCTGGATGCCTTCCACGACGATGCGGTCGTTGGGCTGCAGTCCCTGCTCGATGATCCAGTACGAGCCGTCGCGATTGCCTACCTTGACGTTTTGAAGATGGGCTTTGTTGTCAGCTCCCACCGTGACGACCTGATAGCTGCCCTGGAGCTCGGATACGGCGCGCTGTGGCACGACGATCGCATTGGTCACGGTGCGAATGGTGGCGCGAACGCGCGCATACTGTCCCGGGCGGAGTAACAAATCCGGATTGGGCACGGTGCCGGCGATGCGCAGCGTGCCGGTACTGGAATCGATCTGGCGGTCGGCGGCGAGAAATTTGCCCTTGTGCGGATAGACGCTGCCGTCCGCCATGATCAGGTCGAATTCAAGTTCCTCGGGAAATTTGGGCTGGCCGGGCTGCGGCTTGCGCATTTCCAGGTAAGTCTGCTCGCTGATCGAAAAATAAACTTTGATGGGATCGATGGTGGACACGACGGTCAGCACGCCACTGGTTGGCCCTACGAGATCGCCGATTTGCGCGGTGGCGATTCCGGTGAGGCCATCGATCGGGGAGACGATGCGGGTAAATTCCACATTGAGTTTCGCCTGATCAAGGGAGGCTTTTGCGGCGGCGGCGGTATGGATGGCATTGTCGCGTTCCTGAGCGGCGACGGCATTGGCCTCGCTCAGGCGGGCGAAACGTTCCCGATCGGATTCAGCCTTGTCGAAATTGGCCTGGCTTTGTTCGAGCAACGCTTGGAAATTGCGTGGATCGATTTCGAAGAGGACGTCGCCTTTTTTCACCTGGGCGCCGTCGGTGTAGGCCTGTTTCAACAGATAGCCGGCGACTTGGGCGCGAATCTGGG
>JBEHXD010000513.1:0-4381 GCA_048498875.1 Verrucomicrobiota bacterium | reverse complement strand
GGCCATGAATTCCGGCGACAGATCGCTGCGCTTTTCCGCCAGGAGTTTATTCGCCGGAGCCGGATCGCCGGAAAGATAATCAATCCATCCTTTTACGCTCGCGCGGACGAATTTCGCAACGACGTCGGGGTGTTTGGCCAAAAAATCCCTGCTGCAAAACATCACGCGGTACGGTTCGTAGCTGTCGCTCGCAATCAGGAGCGCGCCGACGTTCGCGCCATGCTGCCGGGCAAAAAAAGGTTCGTTCGTCACGAAGCACTGCTGGACAAATTCCGGATTGTTCATGAACCGCGCAAGGTCGCCCATGAGCGGAATCAGTTTAAACTGGATGCCCTGTTTTTTTTGCATCACCTGGATCCAGGTCGAGCCGGCACCGGCCATCAGCGTTTTCCCCTGCAGATCCTTCAAGTCGTGCAACGGATGCTCCGCGTGAAACAGAATGCCCTGGGGATCCCGTTGCATTTCGGCCCCGACCATCTTGATCGGCACTCCCCGCGCGACCGCGACAATCACATCGTCGCCGTTGGTCATGCCCATTTCGGCGCGGCCGGTCGCCACTGTGGCCATCACCTGCGCATTGGGTCCGCCCGGCAAAATTTCCACATCGAGGCCTTCCGCCGCATAATAACCCTTGGCCAGTGCCTGGTAGTATCCGCCATGTTCCGGCTGCGGAAACCAGTCCGTCTGGAATTTTATCTTAACGGGAACGCTTCCATTTGCGGTCGCGGACACCGGATCGGTTTTCTTCCCACATCCGGCCGCGCCGAGGAGAAGCGATGCGGCGACGGACAGACCGACGATGAAGCGTGAGACGAAGAATTTCATAAAAAACGACTAACCGCTTATGATCACTAATCCATGCTAATTCTCGCCGCTGACCGGGACCGACCGGAAATCGCGCCCGGTGGAATACTCAGCGATCGTTTCGTTCGAACGAATCGTGCCATTTATGCAACGCCGACCAGTTGAGCCAGGAAACGGCCGCCACGAAAACAAAACCCAACGCACAACTCGTCACCGCTGTGGCGAACAACGCGGGAATCTTGATCTGGGTATTATAGCTGTAGACGAGAAATCCGAGCCCTCCGTTGCCGCCGGACGAATTGCCGACCATAAATTCACCAAAGATTGCACCCACCGGAGCAAGGGTCGCTGCGATGCGCAAGCCGGTCAAAAAATTCGGGAGCGCTGCCGGCACGCGCAACAAAAACAACTCCTGCACGCGGCTCGCATTACAGATCCGGAATAGCGCGACCAGGTTCGCATCCACCGAGATCAGTCCCTGCACTGTGTTTGCGACAATCGGAAAAAAACTGATGAGAAAGGTCACGGTGACGATTCCCGGCGTGCCCGGCCCGATCCACAATTGGATAATGGGAGTGAGCACGATGACGGGTGTCATCTGCAAAGCCATGAGCCAGGGATAGAGCGAACGCCTCAGGGGAAGGGATAAGGAAAGCAACAAAGCGGCGCCCACTCCGAAAAACGTCGCTACGATAAAACCTCCCAAGGCTCCAACCGCGGTGGTTTGCACTGCGGCCCACAGGCGCAACCTTTCCATCCAGGCAGCCTCCACTATCTGGCCCGGCGTCGGCAGCAGCCAGTCGCTGGCATGGGCGATGAATTTTACCGCATACCAAAGTCCAAAGAAAATCAGACCGGTCGCGGCAGGAAGCATCCAGTTCAGCCATGAAGCATTTTTCTTCATGCGTGCACCGGTTCCTCCACTTCATGCAACAGGCGTGAAAGCTCGTTCACCTTGGATTGGAACTCCGGTTGACCGCGCAATTCGGGAGCCCGTGGATACGGAAAGTCCACCCTGACCTCGGCATGAAACCGTCCGGGGTGGGCCGCCATGACGAAAATTCGATTCGAGAGAAATACTGCTTCCACCACGGAATGCGTAACGAACATCGCGGTGAACGGCGATTGCGCACGCAGGGCCAGCAGTTCCTCGTTCAACCGGTTGCGGGTCATTTCATCGAGCGCTCCGAAGGGTTCATCGAGCAGCAGCAGTTCCGGCGCGAGCGTCAGGGCCCGGGCAATGGAGACGCGCATCTTCATCCCTCCGGAAAGCTGCCGCGGATAGTAGTCTCCCACTTTATCCAAACCCACGAGGTCGAGCATTTGTTTTGCCTTGGCGACGCGATCGCCTGCGGCCACCTGGCGCAGGCGCAGCGGCAGCTCCACGTTCAACTGTGCCGTCAGCCACGGCAATAACGTTGCGTCCTGGAAAATAAACGCCTGCCGGTCGCGCGACTCCCGCGGCTTCCGGCCCGCCACGGTCAGCGAACCTTTGGTGGGGGGATTTAGTCCGGAAACCAGTTTTAAAATCGTCGATTTGCCACAGCCGCTCGGGCCGATGAATGAAACGAAATCACCCGTCTGCACGGTGAGATTGATATCCTCCAGGATGACCGGACCCCCGCCATAACGCTTCTGCAACGAGGTAAAGTTGACGATGGGTGAAGCCGCCTCCATGAATTCCGCACGAATGGACACAAACGCGCCCAAAACGCCAGCCACTTTGCGGTTTGCCGACTGGCGAAAAATGCCCCCCTCACAGGCCGCCCACGAAGTTCATCGGCGGATCGGCGGGCTTCCGGCCCCACTGCAAAAAGCGGCGGTCGCCTGGCTCAGACCCGAAGCGGACCTGGCGGCGGATCTTACGGCCCGCGCCGGAATGGATCTGCCCCTGCAGGGCATTCCCTATTTCCTCAAAGATCTTTTCGACCTCGCTGGTGTTCCAACCAAAGCCGGCTCCGTGTTTCTCGACCGGGTTCGTCCGATTCCCCGGCAGGACAGCCGAATCGCGCAACGACTGCACGAGTTGGGCGCGTCGTGCGCGGGTAAGTCACAGACCGTTGAATTCGCCTCGGGTCTCACCGGGGAAAATCCACACTATGGCGATTGTCCCCATCCTCGTTTTCCCGATCGCCTGAGCGGCGGTTCCAGCAGTGGTTCGGCCGCCCTGGTCGCAGCGGGAGTGGCGCCGCTCGCGGTCGGCACGGATACCGGCGGATCGGTCCGGGTACCCGCGGCGTTTTGCGGACTGTATGGTTTCAGGCTGACACCGCACGACGGCCTGATTGCCGATGCCTTTCCTCTGGCGCCTACAATGGATACCGCCGGGTGGTTTACCGCCAGCGCAGACGATATGCTGACGAGTTGGACAGCGATAACCGGAGGTTCCGGGGTGGAAGAGGAACCCCACGGATGTTATCTTCCGATGAGTGCCCTGTTGTCGACCGCTGATCCGGAGATCGCGCGCGCCTGCGACGTCGCCGCATCGCAGCTCTGTCCGCTGGCTGACCCGCTGACGCAGCGCCTGCTGCTCGATTCCTGGAAAAATTCGATCGACGCCTACCTCACCATCGGGATGAGCGAAGCCCATGCCGTGCACCGCGGCTGGTTGACGCCTCACCGGGAATCCTATGACCCGGTTATCTGGCAGCGATTCAACGACGCGGGAAGTTACAGTGCGGAAAAAATCGCAACCGCGCGGGCCCAGTTGAATGAAATTAAATCGGCGTGGGAGCAATTTTTCGTCGACTACGATTATTTGATCCTGCCCGCCGCACCGTGCCCGGCTCCCCGCAAGGTGGATTGCACGGTGGAATTGCGTCGCGCCATTATCCGGCTGACGGCACCGGCCAGCCTGGGAGGATTGCCCGTCCTGAGCATTCCGGTGGCGCTGCCTTCAGGATTAAGTGCCGGACTGCAGGTAATCGTTCCGGTGGCCGGCAGTCCGGCCATTCCCTGGATTTTGCGCAAATCCCAGGAAGTTTTATCACTCACCCAAACCGAATAAACGCGCGGCGTTCCCACCGAGCAGCGCGGCTTGGATTGATTCGGGAAGGCCCGCACCGGTCAGCTCCCGCAGGATTCCGTCGAATTGCGGTTCAATTTCGGTTTTGGGATAAAGGATCAGCGGATAGTCGGATCCGAATAACAATCGATCCGGTGCGCTCCCGCTGATTCCGCGCATCCACACCTCGGGCCCGTAAAGCAACGGCGACGCCGCGGTATCGTAATAGACATTTTTAAGCGCCCGGCATTCGGCATCGAATGCCAATCCCCCGCCCCAGTGCGCGAGAATAAAGGTCGCGCCGGGAAATTCGCGTGCGAGGGTGACAAAATCAGCGAGGGGCGTTTCCACGCGCCCGGGAAAGGGCGCTGAACGCGGATCCGTGACGTGAAGGTTGACCGGAAGGCTCAGCCGAGCTGCGAGTTCGAGCAATTTCAGCCACCACGGGTCGGCCAACGGCACTCCCTGGGAATGCGGCGATAACTCGCCCAGCCCGATCAGTCATTCCTCGATAAATATTCCGGAATAATAATCTTTGATTACCTCCTGGGTTATGACAGCGTCCCTTTGGGC
>JBEHXD010000512.1:0-4408 GCA_048498875.1 Verrucomicrobiota bacterium | reverse complement strand
CCCGGTCCGACGCGAGGAACGCGATCAGCTCCGCCACCTCCTCGGGACGCCCGACGCGCTGCATCGGGATCAGGCTCGTGATGTGCGCAAGCACCGACGGCTCCGTCTCGGCGTTCATCGGGGTGTCGATCACCGCGGGCGCGATCTCCAGCAGCAGATGGTGGAAAAACACAGCAGTGCCGCGGATGCCACCGCGCTCGCCACGCTGCGACCGGCGTTGAGCGTGCTCGATCCCCTCGCCCGCCTGCCGCTGTTGCAACTCGCGTTTCCCGCACTGCGCACGCTCACGGGCGACGCGTTGAACCGGTTCATCACCACGCTGGACGAACTGGTGCACGCCGACGGCAAAGTCACGCCTTTCGAATACGCCGTGCAAAAGATGCTGCTGCATCAATTGCAGCTCGCGCAAAAACCCGTGCAACGCGTGCAATTCGATTCCTTCGGCGCGGTGCGCCATGAAATCTCGATCGTGCTTTCCGCACTCGCCCATCTCAGCCCCAAAAACAGCGCCGAAGCCCTGGCGGAAGGCGCCGCCCAGATTCCGGTCATCCGGGATGAGATCGGACTGTACGAGCCCGGCGCGTGCGGCCTCGAACAAATGGACGCCGCCCTCGACAAACTCGCCGCGTGTTCATTGCCGGTGAAACAGCGTGTGCTCGTCGCCGCCGGACAGGTCATCGCCGCCGACGGCACGGTTTCCGCCGAGGAGGGCGAACTTTATCGCGCGCTGACGGCGACCCTCGATTGTCCCATGCCCACACTCGGGATGGCGGCCTAATTGCGCAGCTTGGCCACCACGATGGCCACGACGATCGATCCCACGATCAGACTGCGGGCGTAGAGTTTCCGTTTCGATTCGTCGGGGATGAACCGATCCTCCCGTTTCGCGAGCCACATGAAGAAAAGTGCCGGCAGGATCATCACGTAAAGCCAGTGCACGCCCAGACGGGTCAGCAGATGCGCCACCTCCTTTGAAATCGACCACCCGAGCAGCAGCGACGCAAACAAGGCGGCAAAGGTGACGCTCTTGCCTTTGAACCCGCGCCACAGCCAGGAGATCGCAAACGGATTGACCATGTCCCGATTCAAGCGGGCCGGGCCCCGCTTGCAAGCCGCGCCATCGCCGACACACTTGCCGCCGTGACCCTCGCCGAAAAACAGCTGCAGCTGATTGAAAACTATTCCGTGATCGACGATCCCCAAGAGCGTCTCGCCGCCGTGGTGGACGATGCCCGCAAGATGCCGCCGCTTCCAGCAGCCGAGCGCACGGAAACCAACCGCGTAAAAGGATGCATTTCACAAGCGTGGGTCGTCGGAGAAATCCGCGATGCGCATTGCCATTTTCGCTGCGATGCCGATTCCCCGCTCGTCCGTGGTTTACTCAAACTGCTCTGCGAACTTTACACGGGAGCAACCCCGCCCGAAGTCGCTACTACGGAGCCGGTATTATTCGAGAAACTGGATTTATCCCGGAATCTGTCGCCCACCCGGCTCAACGGACTGCGCAGCGTGCGCGAAAAAATCCGTGAATTTGCCGCCAGCCATTCCGGTTAGCCCGATCTGTCTCCGGGCAGGAAACCACTTCATGACTCGCCCGTCATACTTTCAACAACGGCCCAATCCATGTCCCACGAGCACGAAAACCATCACCCTTGCTGCGGCATTTCCACGGATCCTCAGGACTACTTTCTGACACGACGACAGTTTTTGAACCGCGTGGGTATGGGACTCGGCGCACTCAGTCTCGCGACGTTCCTCGATCCGCTCGATCTCCGCGCCGCCCAAAATCAAATCGCGCCGGCCGGTAACACGCTCGCCCCCCGCGCCCCGCAATTTCCCGGCAAGGCCAAGGCCGTCATCCACATCTTTGCCCAGGGCGCTCCCTCCCACGTCGACACCTGGGATCCCAAACCGACGCTGACGCGCATGAACAACCAGACGATCGGTGGCGACGGCGTCGCGATGGCCTCACCGTTCAAGTTTCAGCACTACGGCAAATCGGGCATCGAGGTGAGCGACCTTTTCGCCCGGACCGCTGCGCACGTCGACGATATGGCGGTGATCCGCTCCATGTACACCGACATTCCGGCGCACGACGTTGCCACGGTCTTCATGAACACGGGTTCGGTGAGAATCACGAAACCCAGCCTCGGAGCGTGGACAGTTTACGGACTCGGTTCGGAAAATCAGAACCTCCCCGGTTTTATTTCCCTCCGCAACGGCAAGCTCCCCGCCGGCGGCGCCGCGAATTATGGTTCCGCGTTTCTTCCCGGCGTATATCAAGGCACGAGCGTCAACACGCAGGCGCAAAATGTGCAGCAGATGATCCAGAACATCCGCAACAACTACGTTTCGAAAGGCGAGCAGCGCCGCCAGCTGGACTTCATCCACTCGCTCAACGAGCTCCATGCGCAAAATCTGCAGCGCGATGCCGCGCTCGAGAGCCGCCTCGAAACCGCCGAGATCGCATTCCGGATGCAGGCGGAGGCAACCGATGTTTTCGACATCACCAGGGAGTCCGAGGAAACCCGCGCGGCGTACGGCAACACCCAGCAGGGCAGGCAGCTCCTCATCGCGCGCCGGCTCGTTGAACGCGGAGTGCGCTTTGTGCAGGTGTGGCACGACGGCTGGGATCACCACCAGGATCTCGAGGATCGCATCACCACCAAGGCCGGCGAAATCGACCAACCGCTCGCCGCGTTGATGGCCGACTTGAAGCAGCGCGGCATGCTCGATTCCACGCTCGTGATTTGGGGCGGCGAATTCGGCCGCAAGCCGACCAAGGACAAAAACGGCGGTGAAAAGCCCGGACGGGATCACAACGCGAAGGCGTTCAGCGTCTGGCTCGCGGGCGGGGGCGTGAAAGGCGGCATCGTTCACGGCGCAACCGATGAGTTCGGCGCCGCCGCTGTGACGGACAAGGTGCATGTCCACGACCTGCACGCGACCATCCTTCAATGTCTCGGTTTCGATCACACCAAGCTCACGTATCGATTCAACGGTCGCGATTTCCGCCTGACCGATGTCGCCGGCAACGTGGTGAAACCAATTCTCGCGTGAGTCATCCGCCGAAACCTCTTCAGTTAATGAAACCTGTCATTCTGAGCGCAGCGAAGAATCCACACGCGCGAACATGGCGCCACCTTCGATGCCATGGATTCTTCGCTGCGCTCAGAATGACAGGCCGGCGAAACTTCTGGTGGATCACCGTCGGATTGCTGGCGACAGTTTGTGCCCAAGCCGCCGAAGTCACCCCGGCCATCAGCCAGTCCGACCTGCAGTTCTTCGAGACGAAAATCCGTCCGGTGCTCAGCGACCAATGTTATCAATGCCACAGCCACCAGGCCGACAAGGTCCGCGGAAAGTTGATGCTCGATTCCCGCGACGGCATTTTGTTCGGTGGCTCGTCGGGTCCCGCCATCGTCCCGGGCAAACCGGACGACAGCCTGCTCATCGAGGCGATCCGCTACACGGACGAGGATTTGTTGATGCCTCCCAAAGACCACGGCGGAAAACTTTCCGATCAACAGATCGCCGACTTTACTGAATGGATTCGTCGCGGCGCGCCCGACCCACGGATTCCTGTGGCTACGGCGAGTGGCAAAACCTACGGCGGGGCCGGAAAATCCCACTGGGCGTTTCAACCCGTGAAAAAACCGGAGGTTCCCGCCGTGAAAGATCACTCCTGGATCCAAAACCCCGTGGATAATTTCGTCCTCGCCAAACTGGAATCGAGCGGAGTCCACCCCAACGTCACGGCCGACAAACGCACCTTGATTCGCCGTGTGACCTTCGACCTCACCGGCCTGCCGCCCACCGAACCTGAAATCCAGCGTTTCATCGCCGACGAATCACCCGAAGCCTACACCAAAGTGGTCGATCGATTGCTCGCCTCGCCCCACTATGGCGAACGCTGGGCGCGCTACTGGCTCGATGTCGTCCGTTATTCCGACACGAAAGGCGACGCCCCGAAACGTGATGATCCGCGTTTCCCCCATGCCTGGACTTATCGCGACTACGTGATCAACGCGTTCAATTCCGACAAACCCTACAATCAATTCATCACCGAGCAGCTCACGGCCGACCGCATCGTCGCCGAAGCCGATGCCAAGGCGAAAGCGAAGAAACAGGAACCGCCCGAAGACCAAAGCGTGCTCGCCGCGATGGGCTTTCTTACCCTGGGAAACCAATTCGATGGCCGTCGTGATGCCGTCATCGCCGACCAGATCGACGTCACGACCAAAGCTTTTCTCGGACTCACCGTCGCGTGCGCCCGCTGCCACGATCACAAATTCGACCCGATCCCGACGAAGGACTACTACTCGCTCTATGGCGTTTTCGCGAACACGCTCGAACCCACCGCCGTCAGGCTGGAACCCACACTGCTCACCAAAATTCCGAAAACCCC
>JBEHXD010000511.1:0-4415 GCA_048498875.1 Verrucomicrobiota bacterium | reverse complement strand
CCGCGCCTTGGCCGGCCGCGCCCGGCCGGAGCGTTCGTCGAGCGACGCAAACGCGCTGTTATAATCCGCCAATGCACCGCCGTAGGTACGGGTAATGTGGCCGTTGGCCTCGACCGCGACCAGATCGCGGCGCGCCGTTGCCTCGGACACCTTCAACCGCCGGCAAATCTCCGCCACGGGGAGAAACCCGTCACGCCGGATCAGGCTGCGAAGCTCTTCGCGGCGGCGATCGACGAGATGTTGGGGTACGCGCATGGAGGAACAGCGAATAAATTTATATGATTGGGGTCAATCATATCTTTTCCCCGAAAATTCCAAAGGCCAATAGCCAAATCTCAAAGTTCACCTCGCGTGCCTCCTCTTTGGATTTTGGCGTTTTGGACGTTTGGGATTTTCCGTCCAGGACCGTTAAAATGGCCCTCGCGCGTGCTGATGGCCGTTGGGGGCAACGGCCGCTACCATAAGACGCAATCCTGACATCTGGTTGACAAAGTTTTACGCTGCCATGACCCCTTTCGGCGCCTTTTCGTGTAAGCTGTCCCCCATGCGAACAGTCTTTTTGCTTCTCACCCTGGTCTTTTTCGCGGCCTCTCCGGTCCGCGGTCAGGCAGTGCCCACGCTGGATGTGGCGACCGATCGGGAGTATTATCACCCCGGCGGCAAAATTTATACGGAAGTCCGGCTGGGTACGACCCCGGCACCGGAATCCCATGCCGAGGCCACGCGCAATCTCGCTTTCGTGCTGGACCGGTCGGGCTCAACCGCCGGGAAGACGGTCCAGGAAATGCGGCGCGCCCTTTCCTCCACCCTTTCCTCCCTGGGCCAAAAGGACTTCGTCTCGATCGTCCTGTTCGGTTCGGAAGTGGAGACCGTGCTCGAAGCCCGCCCGGTCGCGCAGGTCGCCAATCTCGACTCGCTGCTGGCCAAAATCGAACCCGCCGGCGGCGCCGCGCTCTACGACGCGCTCAACCAGGGCGCCGCGCAGCTTCGACGGCAGGCCACGCCGGTCACCATCAACCACCTGATCCTCGTCACCGCGGGCCATCCCACCAAGGGTCCGCGCGAACTCGACGATTTTTCAAAGCTCGCGGAAGTTTTCAAACGGGAGGGCATCACCCTCTCGACCATCGGCGTCGGCCAGGATTTTAACGAGGACCTGCTCGCGGCCATTGCCCGGGTGGGTAACGGCACCTTCCGCTTTGCCGCCCAACCGGAAAAACTTTCCGAGGTGTTGCAGGCGGAGATCGCGCCCACCCGCACCCTCGCCGCCCGCGATGCCACACTCACGATCGAATACAATTCGGACTGCAAGGACGCAACGTCCTACGGCTGGAAACAGCCCGTAATCGAAAGTAATCATTTCACGTACCGGCTGCCCTATCTCTTCGCCGGCGAAGACCTCTGCATCCTGACCTCGGCCTTCGTTTCCGGCCACCAGTACTCCTATGGATTGGCCACGATTTACCTGCGCTGGAACGATCTCGCGACCGGCAGCCCGGTTGAGCTCAAGAAGAACGTGAAGGTGAGCTTCGCGAACGAGGACACCACCGTGCGAAAGTCCGCGAATCCCGACGTGGTCCGCACCTCCGCCCCCACCCTGATCAGCGAAGGCATGCAGCGCGCGATCGAACAGATCGACAAAGGCGACTTCCGCCGCGCCCAACGGGAATTGCGCTCAGCCCGCGACGACGCGGAAAGCATGAATGAGGACATCGATGATCCGGTGGTGACGGAGAAGATCAAGCAGCTGGAAGCCTACATCGCCGAGGTGAAGGCGCGAGGCATGAACCAGCTCGACCGGAAAATCCTGCGCTCCGGACTGTATAACCAGTTCGAGACGCCCACCGCCGAGGAGCAGAAAGGCAAATAGCCGCCATGCCCGCCTCGTCCCGATCGCGTTTGATTCTGCTCTGGAGCGGGTTCGTGCTGGCCGCCCTCGCCACCGGGCTGGCGGTGCACCGGCTCTATCAAACCGCGCGGCAGGAAATTGCCGCGCAAAGCGAACGCGCGCTCCAGCAGGAGACCGCCCGCTTCACGCTTCGTGTGCAAACCGCCACGCAGGAAGTGCGCACCTCGATCATCGCGGAACTCGCTTCATTTCACGTCAACGGACTGCACGCCGCGTTGCGCCAGTGGGACGAAGCCAACGAATTCATCCTCGGCACCTTCGAGTGGGATCCGGCGCGCGGATTTCTCGAGGGCAGCGTCATCCCGGCCGCCACGCCCACGCCTGAAACGATCGCTTCCGTCTGGCGCGATTTTCGGAGCTGGCGCACCACCCATGCATCCGCGACGGAATACGGGCCAATCAAAACCGACACCTGGCAGGGCACGGCCTACCGGCTCGCCGACAATCCGGCGTTTGCGGCCAGCGATCTCGGTTACCAGAGCGAAAACCTGGATCTTCTCCGTCAGGAGAATCACCGCGTCGATCCGTGGGCCGGCTGGATCGCCAGCGAAAATCAACCCGATGCGCCGTGGATTTTTTGGTATCAGACCGGCCCCGACGAACCGGTGCGCAGCTGCTTTGTCGACGCCCACCCACTCGCGCGGCAACTGCGCACCGAACTCACGAACACCGCCTACGCGCGCCTGGAGCTGATCGCCAATACGAGCACCCACGCCGACAGCTCAGCGCTTCCCGGTTTGCCCGCATATCATTTGCTTGCTGCGCCCGGGGATGTCTTCACCGAAAAATCCGCCCGCACCGAATCCACCGCCCTCATCGTTGCGCTGCTCTTCGGCGTTTTCCTCCTCGGAGCGCTCGCGCTCACGCTTTACACGCGACGCACGGCGCGCGAGGCGGAACGCAAGATCACCTTTGTCACCCAGGTGTCGCACGAACTCCGCACCCCGCTCACTTCCATCCGACTGTTCGCCGACATGCTCGCCGAACCCGGCCTGGCCGAAACCAAACGAATCAAATTCGCCGGCACGATCAGTACGGAGAGCGGACGGCTCGGCGCCTTGATCGAACGCCTGCTCGCGTTCAACGCCCTCGAAAAAACGCGCCGGAAAATCACGGCCGTAAAAATCGACGTAACCGCACTCGTCCGCAGCACGGTCGAGGAAACCGAAGCCACCTTGCGCACGGCGGGGCTGGCGCCGCAACTGATCGTGCCCGCTGAGCCAGTGTACGCGCTCGGCGATCCCTCCGCGTTGAAACAAGCCGTGCTCAACCTCCTCGACAACGCCGCGAAGTACGCCCCGGCCAGTGGTCCGCTTTCGATTGAGATCGTCGACCGGCATCCCTCGATTCTCGTGCGCATCGCCGACCGCGGTCCCGGCGTGCCACCAGCGATGCGTGACCAGATTTTTGAGCCCTTTGTTCAAGGCGGACAAACCCTGACCGACAAATCCCCCGGTGTCGGCCTCGGCCTCAGTCTCGCACGCGGCATGTTGCGCCAGGCCGGGGGCGATCTTGTCCTCGTCCAAGCGGCCACCGGGGCGATTTTCGAAATCCGTCTGCCTCGCGCCGAAACCTCCCCTGTTTCCTGAACCATGAGCACCTCACCCCACCAAATTCTCGTCGTTGAAGATGATCCCGCGATTCGCGAAGCCCTGCGCGAAGCCCTCAGCGCCGATGGCAACGACGTGGTGTGCGCCAACGACGGCGGCCAGGCCGTGAAGCTTTTCGCCGCGGGAAAATTCGATCTCGTGCTGCTCGATCTCATGATGCCCGTGCTGAGTGGTTACGACGTTTGTCGCAAAATCCGGGAGAAGAACCGCACGGTGCCGATCATCATGCTCACCGCCAAAGGCGAGGAGATCGACAAGGTGCTCGGCCTGGAACTCGGCGCGGACGACTACGTGACAAAGCCGTTCGGCCTCCGCGAAATTCTCGCACGGGTGCACGCCGCGTTCCGGCGGCAGGAACACATGGCGGCGCCTGCCTCTGCAAAAACTCTCGCCGCCGACACCTTCCAATTGGGCGACACCGTCATCGACCGGAAACGCTTCACGGCCACCCGGGGCAAGAGCAGCGAGGAGCTCACCGCGCGCGAACTTCACCTGCTTGAGGTTTTCCACCGCTGCCAAGGCGAAGTGCTTTCCCGCGACCAGCTGTTGAATGAAGTCTGGGGCATCAATTACCAGGGCACCACGCGCACGCTCGACCAGCACGTCGCGCAGGTGCGCAAAAAAATCGGCGACAGCGATGCCCGCCTGATCAAGACCGTGCACGGTGTAGGATATCAGTACGTCGGATAAGCAGGGGAGACCCAGTTTGTGGGCGGGGTGCCCCCTCACCCTGCATCATGACGGGTGAAGACACCCGTCCTACAGGTATTCAACAATCTTCTTCCGTCTGAACATTCCACAGAACCGATGCGCGGGTGCGGCACAAGGCCGATGGGTGTAACGATTTCGTAGGTGTCGTGCTCTGCCATATTTTGCGCCAGCGTCCGGTAGATTTT
>JBEHXD010000510.1:0-4422 GCA_048498875.1 Verrucomicrobiota bacterium | reverse complement strand
GCTCAAACCAACCCGCCCGGAGGTCGGGTTCCACCTGTTGTGCTTTCCCGGGACCGCCGAGCCCCAGCTCGGCTCAGCGCGATGAGGTGCGGTCCAGAAACTCCGCCGCCAACCCCCAGCGGAGATTGTACAGCGAATGATGAAAGCGGTCGATGTGGGCGTAGTCGGCCAGCGCGATCATCGTGACCAGTGCGGCGGAAAATACATCCGCGCGCGCGGTGGGCATGCCGGGGAGTTGTTTGCGCTCATCCAATGTGAGCGGAGCAAGTTCATCGAGGAGCTCGTTCAACGTCGCCAGGCCGATGGTCGACGGCGTATCGTCGAGGGAAAGTCCGTGGCGCGCGCCTTTGATTGCCCTCACCGTGCTCATGCTGCCGCCGGTAAAAACCGCCGCGGGCGCGTGGACGGCAAAGCGAAAACCGCTCCGCTTGAGTTCGTCGCGAACGTAAACGGCGAGCGCGGTGATTTCGTTTTGCTGCAGAGGGCCGGCCACGTCCGTGATAAACCGCTCGGTCATCCGCACACAGCCGAGTTTCAGGCTGATGGCCTGGGTGATATTGCGTTCGCGAAACGACAGGCACTCGAGGCTGCCGCCTCCGAGGTCGAAAACATAAAAATCCTGGAGTTCGCGCAGCGCGGAGTCGCAGGTGAGGCCGCGCCCGATCAGGTTGGCTTCCTCGTCGCCGGTAAGAATACGAATTTCGTGACCGGTGGCCGACTTCACCCGGGCGCGAAATTCACCACCGTTGGCGGCATCGCGTACGGCGCTGGTGGCGACCAGGGTGATTTGGCCGGGTGAGAAAGGGGCGGCGTCCGCCAACAGTTCCTGGATCGCCGCGAGCCCGCGCTTCATGCCGTCTTCGCTTAACTCGGGCGTGGCCTTGCTGATGCCGGCGCTGATCCGCGCATCGAGGGTTTTGGTTTTCAGGGCCTCAAATTCTCCCGTCCCGGCGCGGCGTGCGACCAGGATTTTGATCGAGTTGCTGCCAATATCGATGATCGCGACGGAACGCATGGGCACCACGAATGGCTTAGCGCGGCTTGGCTGCAATCAAAACCAAAAACCCTGAAATTTTAGCCACAAAAAATCGCAAAAATCCGATGACGCGCGAAGCCCTTGAGGCGCCTATAGGCGCACGGGAGATGTTAACAGGAACAAGCAGCCACTTTGTGACTTTTCGTGGCAATAAATTCGATGCTTTGTTGCCGTCGCCCTAAAGCACGAAATCCTTCGGCGCGATCAACACGACAAACTCTCCCTTCAAACTGCCTTTCATCAGGCGGGTTTGCACGGCGGCCGCGGTGCCGATCAGAAAAGCCTCATAGAGCTTGGTGACTTCCTTGGCGATGCAAACCACGCGTTCGGTTCCCAACACGCTGACGATCTCTTCCGCGAATTTGTCGATGCGGTGGCAGCTTTCGTAGAGCGCCAGCGTGTAATCGAAATCGCGATATTTCTCCAGAAATGCCGTGCGCGCCGCGGTTTTCGGCGGCAGAAACCCGGCGAAGAAAAAACCATTCGTCGGCAGTCCGGACGCGGAAATCACGGCGATCAACGCGCTCGCCCCCGGAACCGGCACCACGGGCAGATTTCGCCGCCGGCAGGCCCGGACAAGGCGGAACCCGGGATCGCTCAGGCCGGGGGTCCCGGCGTCGCTGACGACCGCAATCGATTTTCCGGAGGCGATCTGCTCGCTGAGTTTTTCGGCCACCTCCGTTTCGTTATGCTCGTGGTAGGCGATCAATTCGCGATGCAGCCCAAAGCGGGTGAGCATCGCCCCCGTCGTGCGGGTATCTTCACAGGCGACCAGATCGACGCTGCCCAAAATCGCCCGGGCGCGGTCGCTGAGATCCGCCAGATTGCCAATGGGCGTGGCGACTACGTACAAGTGACCCGCCTGCGGGGTCAGCGAGGTATTCACGGCGGGCGCGGTCATGACGTCGCCGGGGAAAGTGACATCGCTATGACGGACTTAGCTGCCCATGCCGGGAATCCGGCCTTCCCATTCTGCGGGGCGGCTCCATGGGATCGAGGAATCCTGCTGGGGCGCACTGCAACTGGAGAAACCGAGGATCACGAGCACCGACACGATCACCACAAAAAGCGTTTTGCGAAGGTTTGGCATGTTTGACTGGTAAATATGAAATAGTGGCCGGTCTGCAACTGTCGTTTCTTGACGCTGGCAGCGCCTCCCGGTTTCCGAATCAAGGGTCTTTGGAAACCGGGCGGGCGGGGAAGTTCCGGTGGGTCGGACAGGTTAGCTCTTCAGACTGTAAGTCGACTCGTGCCATACCTTCGCCGGGGCTTTGGTTACGCCGCTGCCGGGGTTGGAGGCGAGGTGTTCAAGGACCTTGAACACGGTTTCGGTCTTGGTGGGTTGCCCGATTTTGCCCGCCAGGGATTCCGCCGTAAACGCGGTTCCGGGAGCGGCTTTCAACGCCGCGCCGATGGCAAGCTTGAGCGTGATGACGCCGCCCGCGGCCTTCTTGCCGGCTTCCACGCCGGGTTGGTGATAGGCGTTGATGCCGACGAGCGAGGCGTAAAGGCCGACCGCCCGTTCATAGAGGGCAATCAGGATGCCAATGGTTTTCGGGGAGACTTCCGGCACGGTGATCGTGATCGAGTGGCGGTTGCTTTCGCTGAGCGCGTCGCGGGTGCCGAGCAGGAAACCCTGCAGGAAATCGCCGCTGGTGACGCCGGGTTCGACTTCGAGGGACTGATCGGCCGCGCGATCCTTCAACACCTCGATGAAGGTGATGAAGAAGTTGTTCACGCCGTCACGCAACTGCTGCACATAGGCATGCTGGTCGGTCGAACCCTTGTTGCCGTAGACCGCGATACCCTGATTGACCACGTTGCCGGCGAGATCCTTTTCCTTGCCGAGCGATTCCATCACGAGCTGTTGGAGATAGCGCGAGAAGAGCAACAGGCGGTCCTTGTAGGGCAGCACCACCATGTCCTTCGTGCCGCGGCCGTCAGTGGCCCAGTACCACATCAGCGCCACGAGAGCAGCCGGGTTTTCGCGGGTGACTTTCTTGCGGTTAACCGCGTCCATCGCGGCGGCTCCGGCCAGCATCTGGTCGATCTTGATGCCCTGCAAGGCAGCCGGCAACAGACCCACCGCGCATAGTTCCGACGTGCGACCGCCGACCCAATCCCACATCGGGAAACGGGCCAGCCAGCCTTCCTTCTGCGCAACCTGATCGAGTTTCGAGCCTTCACCGGTCACTGCGACAAAATGTTTCGGATAGTCCAGCCCCGCCGCTTTGAACGCCGCCTGGGCTTCGAGCATGCCATTGCGGGTTTCGGCGGTGCCGCCGGATTTGGAAATAACGATCACGAGCGTCTGTTTCAGGCGGCTGCCGAGTCCCTTGAGCACGTAGTCCATCCCGTCCGGATCGGTGTTGTCGAAAAACGACACGGCCATGCGGTCGCGTCCGCCTTTCAAGCGACCGAGCGCATGATTGACGAATTGTGGGCCGAGCGCCGATCCACCGATGCCGATGACGAGTACTTCGCGGAATTTGCCGGCGGCGCCGGCGATTTCGCCCTTATGCACCTTGGCGGCGAAGGTCTTGATGGCCTCGAGCGTCGAGGTGATGGCATCGCGCAGTTCCGGGGTCGGGGCGAGATCGGCGTTGCGCAGCCAGTAATGGCCGACCATGCGGTTTTCATCCGGATTGGCGATGGCACCGCTGTCGACGGCGACGAGATCGGCAAACGCCTTTTGGATTTTGGGTTCCATCGACGCCAGGAAGTCGTCGGGGAAGGGCATGCGGCTGATATCGACCGACAGCCCGAGCTTGGCGTTGGTATAGTAAAGCGATTTAAAGCGATCCCACGTCATAGGCGTAAAGCTCTAGCGGCTGGGAATGGCGTCGGCTAGCCGAAAACAGAAAAGGTTTTTCGGGATTGCTTGGGCCCTGCCGGCCCTCATTCACTGGGGGTTTAAAGCATGGCCTTTGACCTCAAGCGCGTATTAAAAGTGATGCTGTTCGCCTCGAACGGCCCGCTTTCCGTGAAAGACATCCAGACTGCGATCAGCCGTTTCCACGAGCAGACCACCGCGCTGCCCCTCGAGGAAACGCCGGCCGATCCTTCCGAGGCTCCTGCTGCCGAGGGTGGCGAACCGACCGTGTCCGCCGCGCCCACCGAGGTCGGTGATCCCGCCGCGGTGGTGGAGAGCACGGTGCAGCCTGTGGTCGAGGACGACGAATTTTATCGCGATGTGCCGACCTTGATCACCACGACGCAGATTCGCGAGGCGATCGATTTGATTTCCACCGAGCTCAAGGCCGGCGACAGCGAGGTGATCGTCATCGAAGGACACAACGGCTGGCGTTTGGTGACGCAGCCGCGCTTTGCGAAGTGGGTTCGTTGCGCAGCACTCTTCGCCCGCGCCATGTTCAGGGCCGAAGCGG
>JBEHXD010000509.1:0-4430 GCA_048498875.1 Verrucomicrobiota bacterium | reverse complement strand
GCGTCGAAGTTGTGCCCGTACGCATAATACCAGTTGTTGTTGCCGCAGATCGGAGCCGGCGCTCGACGCGGTGCAGGGCACAATCCCCGGCAGAACCGCGACAGCGCCGCGAACGGCGTTTCGTCTTTTTCATTCGCACCGGAAACCACCGTCGCCGCTGCGATGACGCGATCGCCCGGCCGGCACGGGCTGCCGCCATTGCGGAAGTCGAGCCAGAGGGAAACCCCGGCGCCATCGACCGTCCAAAAACACAGGGTCGACGGCTGCGTGAGCACCCCGGCCATGAAGGTTTTTTTGCTGCCTTCCTCATGGGCGGCAAAATACCACGGCATCACGCGCTCGGGCTGGAGAAACCGCCACTGCAAATCGCCATAGCCCCGCTCCCAATGATCGCCGAGAAAGAGGGCGCTCGACGGAAACTCCATTTCCCAGCGCACCACGACGCGCGCCAGCAAGCCCGTCGGACACGCCGCGCGGATTGCGAGCCCGCCGGGCGTTTCCGTGATTTCCACCCTGCCTTCCGGGCTCGTGAAACGGTCGCCTTGCGGCTGCGTGGGCACCAGGCGGCCCGAACCATCGTGATCGACCAACACGCGGGTCGGTCTTCCGGGTAAACGGTCGGGCATCGCGGATCTGGCCGGAATTTCGCCCGACGCTGGCTTCGTCGCATCTGCGCGGAGCATGGACGGAACCGCAGCGCTCGCGAGCAGCGAACCCGCACCCAGTTTCAAGGCGCCGCCGATGAAGGCGCGGCGTTTCGGATTGTGAGGAGAGGAAGACATCGTGGATCGGAAAAGACAAAACTACCCACGGAAAGTTTCCTCAAAGCAAGCCCGGAGCCCTCATCGCGAAGAATACTAATGAATGAGCAGCGAAAGCCGAACGGATCGCTTGCTTGGCTGAGCTGCCTCTTCCCAGCGCGTTTCTGCAGATCGCGCATTATGCGGGATGCGAACGCGCTCTGTTGCGCGCAAGCGCGCAACCTACTTGGGTGGAACGCGACCGGGCGCGTTGGGGAAATTCGCGCATCTTGAAAAACCCGCCCGAAGTCGGGTTCCAGCGCAGAGATGACAGTCGGTTCAATTGCTGTTTCCGCGCTGACACTTGCAGCGGATTCGCGCGAGCAGTCTTTTCCTGGCGCGCTTCTGCAGATCGCGTACCAAGCGGGATGCGCGCACGCTCTGTTGCGCGCAAGCGCGCAACCTACTGGGTGGAACGCGAACTCCGGGCGCGTTGGGGAATTCGCGCATGCCGAGCAACCCGCCCGGAGGTCGGATTCCACCTTTTGCGTTCCACCTTCAAGACGAAGGTCATGTTTCTCAAAGCGCCGGCCTGCAAAAACACGTGACCTCGGAATGCGAATCGGAACAATGAGTGGCGTCATGAATGCCGTCATCGCCCGCGCGCGGGCCTATCTGGAGGAGCATCGCCTGCAACCGGACCTGAACCGGGCCGCGCGTTCCACGGCGGGTTTCATGATCCCGATGCTGGCGGCGCATTGGTGGGACCTGCCCATCGAAGCCTCGTTCGCGGCCATCGCGGCGCAAAACATCGCCCAGGTGGATGTGCGCGGCTCGTATCCGCTTCGCCTGAGTCTGCTGCTGGCAATGACGGTCGTGCTCGCGAGCGCGAGCTGGCTGGGCGGGGCCACGGCCGCCCACCTGCCGTTTGCGCTGGGAGCGGTGGTGGTCCTGGTGTGGGCCGGTGGCTTGTGGCGTCATCTCAACGCCGAGTATGGTCCCTCACTCGCGATCGCCTCGATCCTGCTTTTTTTGATCGCCCAGGCGCATCCCGAAGGCGTCGGCCTTGCCCACCGGCATTTCATCGCCGCCCTCGCCGGGGGATTGTGGGGCGTGGCGGTGCAGGGTTCGCTCTGGCCATTCCGGGCCCAGCACCCGTTGCGCCGCGCCGTGGCGGAAAGCTGGGTGGCACTCTCGGATTTGCTGGCCGCGATGGCCCCGGGGAAACCCGATGCGCTGGCGGCGCGACACCAGTTGATCACGGAACGCCAGGCGCTGTTGCGCACCGCGCTCGACCAGGCGACGGCCGCCCTCGCCGCCGCACCCTCGCACGACAAGCGTCCGTACCTGAAACAGCTCGAGGAGCTGAATCTTGCCGCCGCGCGTTTTTCCACGCGCCTCATGGCCTTCAATGCCTCGTTCGAAACGCTGATGGAACGCGCCGGGTTCGACGCCCTCGCTCCGCATTTCGAACCCATGATCGTTTCGCTGACGAACAGCGCCCGCACGGTGGCGTTGACCGTGGTGTCGCGCCAGCCCTCGCATCTCGCCACCTGTCGCGTCCGGCTGCAGCGCCTCGGGCATCTGCTGCAGTCGCTCGAGGAGCGAATCCTTGCGCAGACAAACCGGGCCCCCGAGGGCATTCAGGTTAATTTTCTGCTCAGGCAAATCGCCGGCCTGCTGCCAGGCGTGCACGACAGCCTGCGCGCCACGGTCGAGCGCGCGGACGAACACACCGCATTTTCCCTCGAGCTTTTCGATCTGCAGACGTGGACGCTTCGTCCCCTCGCCGCGTCGCTCAATCTCCAGTGGCGGCCCGATCCCGCGCTCCTGCGGTTTCTCGCCCGGGCGACGGTGCTGCAGTTAATCGGAGTCGCCACGTTCAAGCTGCTTCATCTGGAGCGCGGTTACTGGCTGCCGCTGACCATGTTGGTCGTGCTGCAACCGGAATATGGCGCGACCCGGCTGCGCGCGGGCCAGCGCGTGCTCGGGACTCTGGCCGGGAGCGTGCTCGCCAGTGTACTGCTCTGGCTGCAGCTGCCCCCGGCGGTGCTCATGACTGCGATGGCGTTCACCATCGCGGGATTTTCCTTCTGGCTGAAACGCAACTACGCGATCGCCGTTTTTTTCATCACGCTGTTTGTCGTGCTCATCACCGAAATTTCCACGCACGTCAGCATCGCCTTCACGCTCGAACGGCTCGCCGCCACCGCCGCCGGGGGACTGCTGGCGCTCGTGGCGGCGCTCCTGTTCTGGCCGGTATGGGAACGCGAGCGGCTGCCCGCATTGCTGGCGCAGGCCCTGCGCAACAACCGGGATTACATCGCGCTGCTCGGCAAAAAACTTGCGAGCGGCGGCAGCTACGATGCCGGGGTGATCGCGGCCAAGCGCGCGGCGGAACTCGGCAACGGTCTGCTTTTTTCCTCGCTGCAACGCATGTCCGCCGATCCCAAATCCCAGCAGGTGCGCCTGACCGGGGCGGCGACTCTGGCCAACGGCAACCAGCGGCTCACCCAGGCGCTCACGGTGGTCGCGCTGCATTTGACCGGCGGGGTTTCACTCGCGCAGCCGGAACCCGCCGAATTTGTGGGACTGGCCACCCGGAGCCTGGAGTTGCTGGCGGCCACTCAGGAAAAGGACTACGTCGCTTCCCAACCGCTCGCGGAAATCCGGACCGCCCTCGACCAATTCTCCCTGCGCGCTCCGCAAGGCCCGGACGTCACGCCGCTGGAGCAAACGGTCTACAGCCAGTTCGCGCGTTGCGACACGGAGCTCAGCGCCATGCTGATTGCCGCGATGCAAAATTTCCCGGCAAATGCTGACAGCATCGCCGGCACCGGCTTGCCAAGCCCGGCGGCATAAGTTTGCCTCCCGTATCCGCATTTCCGTTTTTTCCTGCCGCAATGAATTTCTCCCGAGCCCTGATCCGCCTCGCTGCCGCCACCGCCGGCATCAGCACCCTTGCCTTTCTTTCCGCCTGTGCGACCGCCGGGAAATCGCCCAAACCACCCGCCGCGGCCCCGGCCAACCTCGCCCATCCCGCTGCGTCGGAATCCTCCCCGGCGACCACGCCCGCAGCCGCGGTTGCCCCGCCCCCGGCGACCACGCCACAGAAGACAGCCGCTGTTCCTGCTTCGGCCGCGCCGGCGGCGACACCGGAACCCGCGGCCCCGCTGCCCGCCGTGGTTATTCCCGTCCGGCATGCGACAATTTTGGGCTCACAGGAAACGAGCATGCTCCTGGATAATTTCACCGCGTTCGTGGCGTCGGTCGACGGCCGGAAAGTCGAGGCCGGGCGCAACGGATGGAATACTCCCCTCTCAATCGATGTCGGCCACCGCAGGCTGGGCGTGGAATTCAACCGCGGGGTTTTTTACGCGAAGGGTCAGCTGGAATTCGACGCGGTGGCCAACGCCCGTTACGAATTGAAATACGCCACCGATGCGGAGTTGTTCGGCAAAAACAGCTACTGTAATTTCTGGGTGATCGAGGTTCAGAGCGGACAAACCGTCAGCCTGGTCAGCAAGGCGGCGGTCGAGAAAATTGCCGAACCGCCCGCGCGGCAGTCGCTCCTGCCGTAAGCCGGTTCAGACGGGGGTGGCGCGTTGCGTTCCGGCCGTTGCGTGCAAGCACGCAACCTAGGGTTCCAAGGCAACCCGCCCGGAGGTCGGGTTCCACCTCGTCCAGCTC
>JBEHXD010000508.1:0-4435 GCA_048498875.1 Verrucomicrobiota bacterium | reverse complement strand
GGCCCTGCCTTGGGTGAAGGTCGCACAGAACTATCATTTCGAATCTCCTGCGGGCCCGGTCAGCCTGGCCGGTTTATTTGGCGGCAAAAGCCAGTTGATGGTTTATCATTTCATGCTGGCCCCTGGTTGGGAAGAAGGGTGTCGCGGCTGTTCGTTCGTCTCGGATCATTTTGACGGAGCAATGCCTCACGTGAACGCCCGGGATATTTCATTCACCGCCATTTCGCGCGCACCGCTTGCCGAGATCGAGCGTTTCAAAAACCGCATGGGGTGGACTTTCCCCTGGGTGTCGTCGCAGGGCACGACGTTCAATCACGATTTTGGCGTCACCTTCACGCCGGAGGAATTTGCCGACGGTAATCGGAGTTATAACTATGGCTCCACGACTGCGGTGGACGAGGAAATGCCGGGGCTGAGCGTCTTTATCCGCAATGCGACCGGGGAAATTTTCCACACCTATTCCACTTACTCCCGCGGGCTCGATTCATTGATCAACGCCTACAACCTGATCGATCTCACGCCGAAAGGTCGGGGCGAGGATCCCGAGGCGCCGATGAAGTGGGTGCGTCATCACGATCGCTACGAAGCGGCCGTCGCTCCGGTCACGCGGTGCGATCAAGTTCACGCGGAGAAGACACCGCGCGAATCCGCCGACGCGGGTTAAGGGAAACAGAAGTGGCGGCCGCGCGCGACGGTCAATCGCCGGACGAAACGCATCCCTGATGCCATGCGTTGCGGGCGCGTTTCAATTAATGAAAGTTTTGTGATATTCTTCCAAGGCTGGAGCTTCGACTGGCAGTCCGCGCAATCGAAAGTCACTTTGGGGATAACTATGATAAAACCCCTCCTGGTGTCGGCTTGCGTGGCAGTGCTCAGTGCGGCTAACGGCCTGGCAGTCGAATCGCCCTCTGGAAATGCGAACGAAAAATGGATCGCCCGGTTTCAGCAGTACGCCAGTCAGAAGGAAATTCAGCCTGAGTCGGGCTATTCCCAGCCAAAGTCTGGAATCGCTTTGGGCGATTTGCTCCGGACTCTGCCCGAGCCTCAGGATTGGCCAGGCCTGCAGCAGGGGTTCGAAGATAAAATCGCCCGGGGTTCCGCCCTGCCGGCCGATGATCTCGCGCGATTGACGGCGGGAAAATGGCTGATCGCCTACTTGAGGGGTGATCGCGTCGCGGTTAAAATGGAAGTCGAAGCGGCGGCGAAACGCTCGAAACCTGAATCTGACGCGGAGGCTGCGCTGGATAGTCTCGCACAGCAGGTTGTTCGCGCTCATCCGATCCATTCCCCCGACGCCAGACAGGTCGAACTTTTTGAGCAGAATCTTCAGATGTTGGAGCCGGTCGATCTCGAGGCAGTCAAACGCGACCTGGGGGGAGAGGAAAATTACCAGCGCCTCGTTGCCTTTGTTGCCGCCTACCGGGAATTCGCCGTGAAGATGAGTCAGATTGAGGGGGATTGGCAAAAGTCGAGGGACGACGCGAACGCGCAGAAAAAACTCGAGGCGTTAAACCATGAATTTGAAGCCAAATTCCAAAAGGATCGCGAGATGCTCGAACCCTACCTGAACAAGCCATCCGTGCGGCGATTTTTTCATGGTGAACTATTCGAAAATGCCAGGCAGTCCGGTGACGCGCACGTCGAGTCCTTGTATGTTCCCGATCTGATCGCGGTGGTGGGAAAGGAATCCGCGACATCGCTTCTGCGGCGGGCATTTCATGTTCAGGCGAGACTGGCTTTTTCCTCCGATGTGAGCGAAGCGATGCGCCAGCTCGCGCGGGAGGTCGCATTGTCGGAAATGGCCACCATCAAGGTACCCTCCTGGACGCTGGTGAACGATATTCATTCAGGCGCTTTGTTCGAAGCGTTGCGGGACAAGTTTCCGAACACTGGTCCCGCGGAAACCGACTATCAATCGGCGGCGGGCTTTTACCTCGCGGGTCTGATTGTCGAAGGGAAGGTCGATGCCGCGGTCAAGTTTGCCGCGGAAAGACCGAAAAGTTCGAATCCGGGAAATGAAATCAAGCTCCCTTATGTGGTGATGGGTGAGCTCGAACGAACGCATCCGGAAAGATTGTGGGAATTTCTGCGGGGATGGTTGTCCGCGGTTCCGTCGGT
This sequence comes from Verrucomicrobiota bacterium, assembly GCA_048498875.1. Classification (GTDB taxonomy): domain Bacteria; phylum Verrucomicrobiota; class Verrucomicrobiia; order Opitutales; family Opitutaceae; genus Lacunisphaera. The sequence continues at coordinate 2,317 of JBEHXD010000508.1, read as the reverse complement.
GGACGAATGGGATCGATTTACCCGTCTTTCGGTGGCGTTGAACAAGACAGCCGAACTCCAGGGTCTGATCAAACGGCTGGCGGAGAGTCCGGCGTTTACCGGTGAAAACCGGACGACCATCCAGCGCATGCAGGCCGGCGTTGAAATGGCGACGGGCGATTTTGCCGCGGCCAAACGGCGTCTCGGCGATCTGGTCCGGACGCCTGCCCGCGATGCGCGTGAACGCGCCACGCAGGAATCCATCGTGCAGCACCTCCTGGAGCTCGCCAGGCTTCAACGCGACGATGCGGAATTTAAAACCATGCTGACAGTGGGCGAAAGCTACGTGGCGGCGGAGCATTCCTCCACGGACACGACCAATTCCTTCGCCAGCGAGCTGGTTTCCTCGCTCAACGACTGGGAATTGTTTGCCGATGCGGCGCGAGTCGGTCAGGCGGAACTCGATTGGGTTGCTGTGCGGGAAAAAAGCCGGGTCGAGAAAAGCGAGCAGGACGAGAGTGCCTCCTTTTTGATGGAATACACGATCCCCAAACTGTTGGGCGAGCAATTGCGTGCCTATGTCGGACTTGGCTCGTGGAAGAACGCACGTGAGTTGCTGCAGGAAAATCCGTTTTGGAATAAAAAGGACGTGACCGGAATGCTGGGTGAATCCCTGGGCCTGAATCTTCCCACCGGTTATTTTGTGGCAAAAACGGTCGAGGCGGAGGGCAACCCGGGTCTGGCCCGGCAGATTCTCGAGGCACAATTGGTACAGACCCCCGGCAGCGACACGGTTTATGCCAGTTATCTGAAACTGGCGGGGCCGGAGGCACAGCCGCTGTTGGATAAACTGGCGGCATCCGACCACTACGAAGAGCGACCGCTTATCTGGAAGGCGCGCCTTCAATTGGATGCCAGGAACACCGATGCCGCCATTGTCACCCTCCAGCAGGCCATTGGCATCGATCCGTCTGACGGTGAACAGGGGCGCGGTGATCGCATGCGGGTATATTCCTTCATGGCTGAAGCCATGGCCGCCAAGGGCGACCTGACCAAGGCGTCCTTTTACAGCAATGTGGTGAAGGCGATTCGATTGTCAGAGACGGCGGACCGCTGGTACGAAATCGGCGCCTACGGAAAAGCGATCGATTTGTACCGGGAGGCCCTCGGGTTTTTCCAGGACGCCTATTGCATCCAGTCGCGACTGGCGATCCGGCTCGCCGAAGCAGGCAAAATGGACGAAGCGATCGAGCACTACCGCCATGCGTTCGAGTTGATGCCCGACAGTTTCGGCCGGGTGGAAAGTCACTGCTTCGGATGCGAAAAGGCGTTTGCGGGAAAGCGCTCGCAGGATGTCGCCGAGGAGGTGTTCAACCGCATGCTCCAGTCGCGGCCGGACAAGCCCCAGCTTCATTATCTTCTGGGTTATTTGCGCGAAGAGCAGGAAAACTTTGCGGAAGCAGCGAAGCATTATCGTCGCGCGGTGGAACTTGATCCCCTGTACTTGAACGCATGGAAGAAACTCGCCGGGCTGAGCGATAAATTGAATCTCACCACCGAGGAACACGATAAATTGCTGCTCAGCCTCCTCGCATTGGATCCGGGCAGAAAGAGGTCGTATGTCGATTTGGAAAGCGTATCCGACGTCGCCCGGCTATGGCGGGCGATGAACGAAGCCCGGGGACTTTTGGTGGAGCTGCCGGCGCCCACGTCACTTTACCGGCTGAAAGCGAGTGCGGAACTGATCGCAAAAAAGAATACCGCGCCGGAGGTCCAGGAAGTGCTGCGTTCACCGGAGGATTTCGCGGGAGTTTTGGTGAAGCATGATTTTGTTGCTGCGCTTCAGGTGTATCTGGCCGTCTTGAATCAGCCTCCTTCGACGGAGGAAACTTCGGGAAAATAGATTCCCAAGAAACGCACGAATAACACGGGAAACAGAGCGAATCGATGTCGATGTCCTGGAAATTTTCCATCCGGGCACTGTTCCCCGGGTATTTTTGAGTCCTATTTTGTGCAATTCGCTTTTTCGCGGACCAAACTTCGCCGGTTTCCGGTTGCCGTGAGTGTGCCGGGAGGTAGTTTTGGGAACTCCCCATGAAAAAAATTCCCTCCCAAGTATTGCTCTCCTGGTTGTTGTGCGCGGGCTGTGTTCTGCTCGCCGGTCTCGTGGGATTGGCGGACGACCATTTGAAATTCCTGTCCCAACTGGTGGCGGGGTTTGGCCTGGTGGCGGTGGCCATCGAAACCTTCCGCTGGGGACGAAGTGAAGGATACGTTGTCACCGGACAGTCACTCGAGGTCCGCGTGCAACACCTCTTGCGTAATCTGACCATGACCG
>JBEHXD010000507.1:0-4437 GCA_048498875.1 Verrucomicrobiota bacterium | reverse complement strand
GATTCATCGCTTCCAACCATCAAATCTGTTCTCCAATTGCTGTCGCATAAGCGTTCTTCGAATGCTGTCGCACGCCCGATTAGGGATAATCCGCCCTACTTTACTCTCCTCGACGGACGTTCAGGTTTTCGTGGCATTGGCTGCACCCTCGAATGCCTCAAGAATTTCCGCACCAATCGCGTCCGCCACCAGCCGCCCGCGGGTCGTCAGCTGGATGCGTCCTTCCGGAGTGGCCGTCAGCAATCCTTCGACCAACAGCCGCGGCCAAAGGTCGGCGACACCGTTCCACTGGGGCGTCGGAAAACGTTTTTGCAGACGCGGCAGGGACACGCCGTCATTCATCCTCAGGCCAAAAATCACGGAATCGGCCGCCAGGAGTTCGTTCGTCAATGGTACGCGGTCCGTGGTGGCCCGGTTTCCCCCGCGGATATCCGCATGCCAGCGCCCGAGGTCCGGCGGATTGCCGGAGCGAACCCCGGCATGTTGGGACGCTGCCGATGGCCCCAGCCCCACCCATTCGTGCATGTTCCACGTATTCAGATTATGCCGGCAGGCGTGACCGGGCCGGGAAAAATTCGAAACCTCGTACTGACGGAATCCAGCGGCTTCGAGATACTCCCACGTCCCGCGGTAAAAGACCGCCTCCTTGTCGACATCGAGCTTCACTTTGCCTTGGGAGAGTTTCACCCACAACGCCGTGTCCTCCTCAAACGTCAGGCAGTAGGTGGACAGATGGTCCGGCGCCACCCGCAACGCTTCGGCGAGATCGGCATGCCAGTCGGTTTCCGTCTGGTTGGGCAGCGCGAACATCAAATCGAGATTCACGCTCGAAAAACCCTGCGCACGAATCAGGTCATAGGCCCGGTAAACCTGCGCAGGAGTGTGCTGGCGTCCGAGCGCATCGAGCAATTTCTCGTCGAAACTCTGCACGCCCATCGAAACCCGGGTGACCCCGAGGGCCTTCAACACGGACAGGCGATCCTCCGTCACGGTCGCGGGTGCCAGTTCCACCGTCCATTCGGATGGCTGGCCTCCGCTTGCGAGCATGGTCTGCCCGAGTTGTTCGATCTCCGCCGGGCGCAGCAGTCCCGGGGTACCGCCGCCCCAAAAGGCGGTTTCCACGCGCCGACCGGCCCACGCCACCAGCGCCGCCTCCGCTGCGACCGCCTCCAAATAGCTCTTCACCGCGTCCCCTTTCGGCACCGTCTGGTAGAACGCGCAAAAGTCGCACGTACTCGCGCAAAAGGGCACGTGAATATAGACGCCGAGAGGCGCCTGCGCTTTTTCTTGCCCTGGAGGGAACCCGGCCATTATGAAACTCGTCAATTTACGAACTGCCAACAGCCTACGGGGCGATGGCAGTCAACCTCCCATGCAAAAGACTCCCTTCCTTCACGCGAGCAGAATTTTCCCGGCGATTTTCGCCGCCCTCATGCTGCTGGTTCTGTCCGGCTGCAATCTCACAATCACCAACCTGACGCCGGACACCGTCCCGCAAAATCCGTCACAGATCTATACCATCACGGCGAGTTTTCGCCCCGATACCAAACGGATCATGGTGCCCACGATCCAACCGCGCATCGTGATCGACGGCCAGTCTTACAAAATGAACAAGGCCCAGGTGGGTGGCGATATCTGGGAATTCGATTACCAGCTCCCTGCCGGCCGCACCAGTGCCTCCTATTATTTCATCTGCAACTACAACCTCGAAGGCAGTGGCGAAACGGGAGAAGTCCACTCGGACGACGTGCAAACCATGAAGATTGTGGGTCGCTACGTCTTGCGGCCGGAAGCGACCCGCGCGCCGGTCGGATCCCGGGTGAGCGTGCTGGGCGCAGGCTTCACTCCCACCGATGTCATCTATTTTGATAACACGCCCACGCGCACGATTTTTGAATCGCCCAGTTCGATCAGCTTCTTCGTCCCGGCCGTGGAATCCGGCCGCAATTTCAAACTCACCGTTGCCGGTTCAGGCGGAATTACGCTCGATGTCGGCACCTTCCGCGTCGACGCCATCAGCTTCCAGGTTTCCCCCTCGGCCATTGTGCTTCGCTCCGGCGAACAACAAGCCGTGACCTTCACCATTCCCACCGCGGCACCCGCGGGTGGATTGGTCATCGATGTCACCACCGACATTCCGGAGAGCGTAGTGATGCCTGAGGTGAATGTTCCCTCCGGCCAGACCAGCGTCACGGTCCCGGTCCAAGGCGGCAAACCCGGCACCGGTTCGCTCTTCTTCAAGAGCAGCGCAGGAGAAAGCTCGATGTCGATCACCGTCACCGGACGGTAAATAGTGCGACGCGACTCCCGCGACACTCGACAATTGCATCCCAAGCCAGTCCTCGCGACTGGCTTTTTTTGCGCGCGTTTTCTGCGCTGAGGCAGGGCGGATTATTTCTAATCCGCCGGTTTGACGGGCGACGGAAATCCTGATCGGCGGATTAGGATAATCCGCCCTGCCTGGCGATCGCAACGAAGCAAAATCCCGATCATCCCGCAAAATACTGTCTCTGACGGGACGCGAACGAACTGCCAAAATAGCCCTTCCACCACGTGTCGTGTTCGTCGAGGAAAGCCACCTTTGCGTTTTCCATGTCCGGATGATGCGTCAGCCAGTCGCGAAAGGCGAAATGGCTGTACAGACGCATGAACTCGCCGAGGTAAATATCCGCCACACGCCGGTCATCGCGGATTATCAGCATGTTCTCGTCGTTGTCGGTGGTGGAGGCCGAGCTGAAATTCGCCGAACCGCTGACGACGAGGGGATTCTTGCCGAGAGGATCCACCAGCATGTATTTCGTGTGGAGATAACGGACGTTCACGTTCAATCCGGACAGTTGTTCGTTCGCCCAGCGGTCAAACGCGCCAAGCGGAAGATGGGCGCCGATCGCAAACTTGTTTTCCTCCATTTTGCGCAGATCGATGATTTGTTTCTCGTTCGCCAGCCGCTGTTCCTCCGTCTTGGTCGGCCCGCTCATCTTTTCCATCAGGGCGTAGCGCAGCGGGGCTTTTCCACTGCGATAGGCATCCTGGAAAAGCGGATGCATGCCGAAGGCAAACGTCATGAAAAGCGCTCCACCCGCATTTTTGGCCTCGGCTGCATACCACTCGAGGGCCGACAAATCGGAGCGCGGGCTGAAAACCGGAATCGTCCCCTGCACCCTGGTGTGACCTGGCAGCGGCGAAAGTGCGGGCAATACCTGGGCGACATTTTTCCGGTCCTCGTTTTTCCGCAGCTCGTTCCAGAGAGTGAGATAGGCACCTGCGATTTTCTGGTTTTCGCAAATGTGCACCACATTGCTGTGGCCATAGATTCCGCCCTCACTGAAATTTGTCGAACCCGTGAGCACGGCGCGCGCTTTTCCGTTTTTGGTCAGCACGATGATCTTGTTGTGCGAAAGGGAAAGCCCCCTGGCCTGGCGCGGCACGCAAATGGGGCCGAGGCCGAATTTCGTGATTTCCTTCTCGTTTTCGGTTTTCGTGCTGTCGTTTTCCGCGTGATAGAGAATCTGCACGTCAGCCTGCCGGATTTTCCAGGCATCCTGCAGTGCTTGCAGCACGTGTTCGTCGGTAAACTCGTAGGCTCCCACCCGCAGGCCCCACCCTGCCCCTTTGGCCCGTTCAATAAACTTTTTGATCGCCTCAGCCGCACCGCGCGACAACCAGTCAAACGCGGCGGGCCCCACTTCCGACGGACGCTTGTCGCCGAACCGGCGGGTGTATTCCTGCGAGGCCGCTGCTCCGCGGTTGAAATGTACCTGATGGGTGCTGCCCGCCAGTTTCTCGTCCTCGGTTTTCACCATCACCTTCACCGTCTCGGCCGCGGTCGGACTGGCCGGCAAACCCCGGAGCGCGACGATCTCATACACATAATCGTGTGCCGGCTTCGCGGAAAAATCCGACCAGGTAAAGCCCTGGATCGGGTGTTGTCGGGTGGAATAAAGCAATCCCTGCACCGGATGCGGCTCCACGCTTTCGAACGTCTTGAAAGCGCTGAGCCAGTATTTTTCCCCTTCCGTGATATCTTCCCGCCGCAGGGCGAAGCCCAGAAGGCCGGGACATTTCTCCTGCGGCAAATTCATTCCGAGCAAAACCACATGGGTTCCGGCAATTGCCTGCACACTCAACCCGTCGGGAGTCGGTCCAACTTTTGTACGCATGGTCGTCCTCGATTTGGCTGCGATCTTTGGTCGCTTTAAAGATTAGGCCCTTCGAGGGACAATGGCGCCCGGATCAGCGATGACAATTCCTTTCCCGAAGGTCAGGCGGATCAGGGATAATCCACCGTTCCGTCCGGCATGATCAAACTTCCGCGCGCCACAAACTGCAGCCCAGCGCCGGAATGAAAAGCTCCGGGTTTACTCCCTGCCCCAAAGGTCCGCGACCCGCGTCGTAGAAACGTTCGTGATCGGCCAGAAGCTCCCACTGCCAGTCGGC
>JBEHXD010000506.1:0-4443 GCA_048498875.1 Verrucomicrobiota bacterium | reverse complement strand
ACGATGGCCGACAGGCCACTCGACGAGTGGCGGTGCGGTGTTGCACCTCAACCGTCTGCTGACCCACGACATTCTGCCGCTGAACGTGAGCATCTCGTACAACGAGTCGAGCAACTTCCAGGTCACCAGCCTGCGCACGGATGTCTATGGCAACACGATCGACAACCCGAAGGGCAAGACCTATGAATACGGCGCGTTGCTCGCGACCAAGGATAACAAGTACTCGCTGAGGGTGATCAAATATTCGACGGGTCTTTCCAACGGTACCAGCACCCTGAGCAACGCCGGGACGATTGGCTCGGTCATTTCCACCGGCCTCACCTGGCGCAACATCTATCTGTATCAAATGGGCGGTTACGATTGGGCATCCCGCAACCAGCCCTCCTATCGCAACACCTGGAGCAACGCGTTCCCGATCGGAGCGACCAACGTGCTCAGTCCCACCACGCCTTACACCCAGGCGCAGGCGGACATCGACGAAGACAAGGCCATCGACACTTGGAATACCATCCAGAAGGACCTTGCGGCCAAGGGATTTTTCAAGACGTGGAACTTCACGCCTTTGAGTGACAAGGCGCTGGTTAACCGTACCACTTATGCGGCCAATCCCTCGGCCTACGAACCCGATCCGGCAACGATCGCCAATTACAGCGCCACCTCAACGTCGTTCGCAGTCACGTCGGACACGCGTTCGAAGGGCTATGAATTTGAGCTTACGGCCAATCCCACGCGGAACTGGCGCATCTCGTTCAACGCCGCCAAGACCAGCGCGACCGAGACCAATGTCGGCGGCCAGGCCCTGACGGACTATATGGCTTACATCAACTCCAAGTTGGTCAACGCTGACGGCTCGCCCACACCGGCGGGCGCGTTACCGCGCTTTGGCGGTTACGGCAGCGCGATTTATCCCAGCATCTGGGCGCCGTTTCTTGCCAATTATACCCTGCTCAAGTTAAAGGAAGGTTCGGATGTGTCCGAGTTGCGCAAGTGGAGCTATAACGTTGTCAACAACTACACCTTTACCAATGGCTTTGCCAAAGGAATCAACGTGGGTGGTGCCTATCGCTGGCAGGATAAAGTGGTGATCGGATATCCGGTGGTCAGCGGTGGCGCGATCGCGACCTATGATTTAAGCAAGCCTTACTATGGGCCGGCGGAAAACGCGGTCGATCTGTGGATCGGCTATAAGCGCAAGATCAGCTCCAAGATCGAGTGGTCGCTGCAGCTCAACGTCTATAACGTGGGGAAGAAGGACAAGCTGATCCCCATTTCCGTCGAACCCGACGGGAAGACCTGGGCCTCAGTCCGCGTCGCTCCGGTGCAGGAGTGGCAGTTGACGAATACCTTCTCATTCTAAACACAACCACGCAAAGCCGGCCCCGCAACGGGCCGGCTTTTTTTGTCCGCAGCGATGGCAGAGCTTGCGACGGCAGCTGGGACGGAAATAGGTTCTCCGTCCCCAATTGTCGGATAAGAAACATAGAGCCCCGCTTGATTGAGATGAGAAATCCCCTGGTCTTACTCCTGTCCTTATTGTTTGGGTCGGCATTATTCGCGCAGCCGGCTCCACGGCCACAGTTGGCAGACGAAGGATCGGTTGCCGTGATCCATTCGCCGCGTGAACACATTTGGTTCAACGACGGCTGGCGTTTTCAGAAGGACGATCCTCCCGGCAATACGGTCAGCCTGCTGTACGATGTGCGACCTGAGGTGAAGGAAAATCGCAACGTGGGTCCGGCCGATGCTCAACCCCAGGCGGCCGAGGCCGTCGCGGCGTCGAAGCAGGCGACGTTGAAGGCGTGGATTCTTCCCACGGGCAATGCGTTCATCAAGGATCCCGCGCGTCGGTATGTCCGACCGTCTGGGAATCCCGGAGAGAACGTCGCTTATGTTCGCGATGATTTTGATGACAGTGCCTGGACTCAGGTGACGCTGCCGCATGATTGGGCGATCGCCGGACCGTTCATCACGACGGGCGGTGGAGGCATGGGTCGCCTGCCGAGTCAAGGCATCGGTTGGTATCGGAAGAAATTCAAGCTTCCCGCGACTGACTCGGACAAATCCCTCTTTCTCGATGTCGAAGGAGCCATGTCGTACGCCACCGTGTGGTTGAACGGCCGGCTCGTCGGCGGCTGGCCTTATGGCTACTCGTCGTGGCGCGTGGACCTGACGCCATATGCAAAGGTCGGCGGAGAAAACCAGCTGGCGATCCGCCTGGACAATCCCCCCAATTCCTCCCGCTGGTATCCCGGCGGAGGCATCTATCGCGAGGTGTGGCTGACAAAGACCCAGCCGTTGCACGTTGGACAGTGGGGAACGCAGGTGACGACGCCCCAGGTTTCCCGTGAGTCCGCGACGATCGCCCTCACGGTTACCGTGGAAAATGCCTCCACGGAAAATACGTCCGTGGAAATTTCGACCGCGATCTTTGAACTCAATGCGGACGATCGCCCCAGTTCCGCTGCCGTCGCTAATTTGCCGGTGCAGACAGCCGCCGTGACGGCGCGTGGGACTGCCACGGTGGAAAATTCGGTGAACCTGCCCAACCCCAAATTGTGGGGTCCGCCGCCGCAGCAAAAACCACACCGGTACGTGGCGGTGACCACGGTTTCCCACGAAGGAAAAGTGATCGATATCTACGAGACCCGCTTCGGCATCCGCTCGGTGCGCTTTGATCCTGAGACGGGAATTTATGTCAACGGCGAGCGCATCCCGGTTCGCGGGGTCAACCAGCACCACGACCTCGGCGCGCTGGGCGCGGCCTTCAACCGCCGCGCGGCTGAACGACAGCTGGAGCTGCTGCGCGACATGGGCTGCAACGCGGTTCGCATGAGTCACAATCCCCCCGCACCCGAACTGCTCGAGCTCACCGATCGCATGGGGTTTCTCGTTTTGGACGAAGCCTTCGATGCGTGGGAACGCAAAAAAACACCGCTCGATTTCCACCTGATTTTTCCCGAGTGGCATGAACAGGATCTGCGCGCCCTTGTACGCCGCGATCGCAATCATCCTTCCGTCATTATCTGGAGTGTTGGCAACGAGGTGGGCGAACAATACACCGCCGAAGCGGGCGCTGCGGTGGCGCGTGGGTTGTGTGACATTGTCCACGAGGAGGATCCTTCCCGCCCGACGACGTCCGCCATGAACTTCGCCAAATCCGACATGCCGTTGCCGGCGGTGCTGGATGTGATCGGGCTCAATTATCAAGGCGAGGGCATCCGTCAGGAGGCGGAGTTCGAAGGGACCGACCGCATTCGTACCCCGCCACAATACCCGCTCTTCCACGCGAAATTTCCGGGAAAGCTCATTGTCAGCACCGAGACCGCGTCCGCGTTCAGCAGCCGCGGGGTTTATCTTTTTCCGGTTTCAAAGCAGATCAGCGCGCCCGTGCGGGATGGACGCGGCGGCGATTCGGTCGCCCGTCAGGTGAGCGCCTACGAGCTTCACGCCGTCGACTTCGGTTCCTCGGCGGACAAGGTTTTCGCTGCGCTCGATCGTCACCCGTACGTCGCCGGGGAATTTGTGTGGACGGGATGGGATTATATCGGGGAGCCGACGCCCTATGATCAGTCGCGCAGTTCGTATTGCGGAATGATTGATCTGGCGGGATTTCCCAAGGATCGGTTCTATCTCTATCAGTCGCGCTGGCGGCCGGAATTGCCCATGGTCCACATTCTGCCGCATTGGACCTGGCCGGAGCGGGTGGGGCAGGTGACGCCGGTGCATGTTTTCACGTCCGGAGACGAAGCGGAACTTTTCCTCAACGGTCGGTCGCTCGGTAAAAAATCCAAGGGACAATTTGAGTATCGATTGCGGTGGGACGACGTCGTGTACGAACCAGGAAAACTGGAAGTGGTCGCCTACAAAAACGGCCGCGAGTGGGCCCGTTCGTCGATTCACACCGCAGGCGAGGGGATTGCGCTGGCGCTGCAACCGGATCGCAAGGAGATCCGGGGTGGCGGACGGGATTTGGCATTCGTGACTGTGCAAGTCGTCGACCGTGACGGTGCGCTGGCGCCGCGCGCTCACGATCAGATTCGCTTTTCGATCGAAGGTCCGGGTGAAATCGTGGCCACGGATAACGGCGATCCGACGAGTTTCGAATCATTTCAGGCGCCTGCGCGCCAAGCATTCAACGGACTATGCCTCGTCATCGTTCGCGCAAAAGCGGGACAGTCGGGAAAAATCCAAGTCACGGCCACGGGCGAAGGACTGCGATCTGCGGTCACGATGATCGATGTCGTTTCGCGTGAAGATTGAGGAGGAACTCACGGTGATATCGGTCAGTCCCCGTAGGTTGCGAGCTTGCTCGCAACGTGGCGCGCAAGCGCGCCACCTACATGCCAGCCATCGGATGTGGGCGGGGTACCCTCACCCCGCGTTTATCATGCCTCGCGGAGTGAGGGCACTCCGCCCACATCCGATGGCTGGCATGTAGGTGGC
>JBEHXD010000505.1:0-4463 GCA_048498875.1 Verrucomicrobiota bacterium | reverse complement strand
CTTGCCGGACGGCCGTATTATCAAGACCCGGAGGCGTCCACGCAAAACATCGGCTGGCTACAACTTGACTAGCATCTTCGTCGGAGCCGAAGTCGACTACGAAACCTTAGTGCGCACGCAGGATGGATGGTGGGTTGTTCATGCCTGCAAGGAACCCTATCATCGGCAACTTCTGGGCTACAGTGGTCGCGCGGCACCAAAAACGCATCCTGAGTATCTCCTCGCCCGTCGGGAAAGAGATTGTTTTTGAATATCGTCGACGTCGAAAACCCCGACTACATCGCCAAGGAGATCATCGACGCGACGCTGCTTTTCCTGGACGAAGGCCTGCGCTCAGGGGAACGGGTGCTGGTGCACTGCAACCAAGGAGAATCGCGCTCGCCGTCGATCGGCTTGCTCTACCTCGCCGCCCGCACCGGGGCAATTTCAGCCGTCAGTCTACTAGCCGCCGAGGCTGATTTCCGCGGGCGTTATCCGGGCTACAATCCCAAGGCGGGAATGCGGGGATTTATAGCGCGACATTGGACTGACTACATCCGACCTTCCTCGTGAGCCGCAACGAATGCGAAGCCGAAGTCGTTTGCCGGCACCGGTCCCGGTGAGGCCCGCAACCATGTGAACATGCGGGTCGGTCCATCAGCAGCAAATCGCGCAGTCCTTTTCCCCATGCCACGAAAATTCGATCCTCAACCATGGCTGATTGACTACGAACGGATCGCAAAAATCGCCTCCTCGCGCGATGCGACCGACATCGCGGCATTTCTGGTCGAAGAATTGCCCTACGACTGGCGTGACGCCTATGCCGCCCATACGCCACGCGCGACGCACGTCCTGCGCGTGAGCGACGAAGACTTCACTTATCTCTTCGACTACTTTTCGACCTTAGGCGAACCCGCCCCGGCGCCGACGGTAGAAGACCGCCTCGTGTGCGCCTTCGGCACGTCGCGCGAAGCGCCGGCCAAGCGCAACACGAGTCGCCAACGCGGCTGGGGCGGCCCGACCGAAAAAAGCTTCGGCTCCGACCGCGACAAGGGCCACTTCATCCCTCACACGGTTGGCGGCGGGCTCGAAATCAACCTTTTCGTGCAACTCCGTGAGTTGAACCGCGGCTGGTCGCCCGCCGGCGCATTGTATCGATCAATGGAGCGCTACTGCCAGCGTCACCCCGGTAACTTCTTCTTCAACCGCCCGCTTTATGCGGATGCATCCGCACAACCCGCGATGCTGGAATTCGGAGTACTAAAGGCGGACGGCCAGCTGTGGGTTGAACGCTTCGAAAACTGATTAGCTCGATTACCCAGCCCCGTTCCTTTGGTTTCGAGGCAGCCGCGCGTGATCTGGAATTTCATCACTTGCTCGTCTCACATCGTCAGATCGTAAAGTTGTCACAGCCATACTCCGACCGCGTCGTCGCTTTCATCGACATGCTCGGGTAGCAGGCCCGCGTCGGCTCATTCTCCGACCGAGGCTATCGCCCGATAACCGTCCGAGAAATGCGGGGAATCGTCCGATGCTCAAACCTGGTGTTGAACGGGCACCTCTCGCTGACGCACGAAGGGCACACCGGGCATAACACTATCGGCGGCCCAGCAGATGCGTAAATAAGAGCTCACTTTTCGGTCGGACCTGATTCCTCACGGATTGTCCGCTCAATAAAATTGCATGCCAGACTTCGCGCACCTGCGACATCAAGGCGGTCTCGTGCGTTCGCCGCATTAAGCAAGTGAGGTTGAACAAAGGGGTCGAATTTCTCAAAGCACTTACTCGCCATCAAGTCACTGAGTTCGGTTGGCGCATCGCTGAAATCAGCGATGGTTCCCACGTGCCGCCGCAATCGCGCCTCATCCCACCTCGGGTAAGTCAGCGACAGTTGATCCACCGATGGGATGACGCCATCCTTTCGTGCGAACAATTCCAGCGTGCGAATGACTTTGGTGCCGCGCCATGGAAACCACTGCACGCCGGTTTGAGTGACGACGATACCGGTCTCACCGACACGAGAGCGTAGAGCAAAGGTCCGCGAGCAACGCAGTAGGATCTTCGCACTTTCATCCAGCCACTCCGATTCATCGGTGTCCTTGAGGACACTGAGCATCTCCTGCACAACCCGATCATGAATCTCGCCACGGTCTCCCTTGAAGTAAGGCACGCGCGGATGCGTGGATGGCTTCACGAGCACGATTCCCTCAGTGTCTCGCACCTCGACCACTTCCCACCTGCGGCCACCGAGTAGTAGGTTTTCCCCAGCGGGCGGGACAAGATCGGCCGCGAGGCTCCCCAAGTGTCGGTCGTCATGCAGGACACACAGTTCCTCAGAGCTTTGGAACGCTGCAAAAAATGACCGATCCGCCGTGATTGCTTCACCCTCCAATCCGAGGATCATCACGCCGTCTGGCGTCTGCTCAACCAATTGCAAGTCGCGCAAGCCGCGCAGGAGCGAAACAAAATCTGCTTGGGCGATATTCCGAAACGGACCGCGGATCACGAGTGCATCGAACAAATCACGCAGATTCATGCCGCCGGTCTGACGCAGGTGACTCAGGGCTTGATGAATCAGCGTGCTGAGGTGCATCCGATCGTAGTCCGGGGGCTCCAACCATTTCTGGATCACAAGCCGCACCAACGCGACCGCTCGCAATAGATCGGGGAAAAGGAGGTCGGTGATCGTGCTTTTTTCGTTGGGAGTTTCGTCCCGAGTGTAGAGCCTTAAGACGGAAACGTCGCCAGCACGGCGGCCCGAGCGCCCGAGGCGCTGCAGCATCGAAGCCACCGTCCACGGCGGATCGATCTGCCCAACGGCTTTCACGGACCCGATGTCGATGCCCATTTCGAGTGTGCTGGAACAAAACGCGGTCGCGGGTCGACCGCTCTTCAGTATTTCCTCAGCCGACTCGCGCTCGTCTTTCGATAGCGAGCCGTGATGAACCAAAAACGGGTCCACCGGCCACTTCTCCAAGAGCGCGCGCTGGTGGCAATGGTCGGCGGCGAGCTCGATGACTTTTTTCGAGTTTCCGAAGATCAGGTTGGTCCCATCGCGAAAGTGGTGGCAGATGTCGCTTGCGATGTCGGCAACCTCTGTCGTCACGAGTTCAGGGTCGACGGCATATTCTCCGGCTTGAAACTGTTTTTCCAATGGAGCCGCCTTGCTCAACACGCCCGGCGGGACCCGCTCAAGCTTTTGCGCCCACTCGCTCGCCGAGAGCCGAAACCGGGACAGCACCCGGTCACGTTTGTCCTTCTTCTCGATCGCGGAAAGGTGGCCGCGAATCCCGAGCTTGATGGAACGCCCAACTTTCGGTCCTTCGAGCACGACGACGGTGGCCGACGCATCGGGATTCAGAAAAAATTTCGCCGCCTCGAAATTGCCAATGGTGGCGGAAAGTCCGACCAGCCGCGGGTTGCAGCCTGCGTGTGACCTGATCCGTGAAATCAAGCTACGGAGATGAATCCCGCGCACGTTGTCCAAGAATGCATGAAGTTCATCGATAACGATGAATCGAAGCCCGGAAAAGAGCTTGGGCACCTCCCGCCCACGACGCGCGAACATCGCTTCGACTGATTCCGGGGTAATTAGCAAAATACCCGAAGGCGAAACTCGGGTCCGTGCTTTTTCGCTCTGCGAAACATCACCGTGCCAGCGATGCACCGGAAGCTGGCAGCGTTCGCAAATCCGCTCAAGCCGCTCAAACTGATCGTTGATCAGGGCCTTGAGCGGTCCGATATACATCGCACGGATCGAACCTTCAGGCTCATCCGCGATCATCGATATGACCGGCAAAAACGCGGCCTCGGTTTTCCCTCCAGCCGTGGGCGCCGTGATTACAACATGGGCCGATTGTTGGACGATAACCGGGATGGCCGCCACCTGAATGGGATTAAGCTGCTTCCAGCCCATGTCCCAGATCGCATGTTTGACTCCGGGATGGAGCAGCTCGAATGCGCTCATCTTACAACTTCAGCGTGGCAAGATCGTCGGTATCGTCGGGTGCGACAACGCCAGCGGCGATCTCCTCCTCAATCGTTGACGGTTTTTCTGCTTTCCGGATGAAGCTCCCCGTGTTCACCAATTCCTGCCACTTTGTTCCGGGATTCTGATCCAGGACACTCAGGAGTCCGACGAAAGAACGAACCACATCGCGCGGGGTCTTGAAATACTCTGCTCCGAGCACTTCGTTGGCTCGCCGCAAGACCGCGAGCAAAGCGTCATCCGCGACGACATACTTGGCTGAATCACCCGAGGCATGAACGTGCCGGATATTTGCGAGCAGGACGAACAGTTCCTCCGCCGATAGGCTCGCCAGCTTGATCACCGGCCCAGAAAAATCTACCAGCCCCTCTTGAATGAAATCGTGTCCCTTAAGCCGGGTGCGCAGAGCCTCGTAACTGAACAATCCGCGCCGCGTGTCCTCGACGCATTCATCCGTGCCAGCGAAGACAAATCCCAGGTTTCCGACTGAGCCTTG
>JBEHXD010000504.1:0-4469 GCA_048498875.1 Verrucomicrobiota bacterium | reverse complement strand
CGAACAGCTTCAACGCCCAACGCGACCCCAGCCGCATTTCGCTGCGCTACGAGACCGCCTGGTTCAACGAACTGCTCCTCGCCAACCTCTTGTCGCCGGTGGGCGGAGGTCCGCTTTCGCAATTCGTCTCGGAACAGGAATACGCAAAGCTCTTCGAACGCGATGGCTTCGGCGCCAGCTCGCTCACGGAATATGCGAGCGACGGCGAGGTGCGCGGCACGGTCTCGCAATTCGGCACCTTCGGCAATTTTAGCTACGCGATCGACGCCCAATACCAGCACCACGATGGGCGCCGGCCGAACAATCGCCTTTCCCGCCTCGAAACCTACGCGCAGTTCAAACAGCAGCTCGGCCCCGACGACACGGCCTTCTTCCAGACCAAGTTCGAAGACCTTCACCACGGGGATATTTTCCAGCGCTACGATCCCGCCACGGTGGACACGGATCGCTCGGCGCTGACGTTCGATTTTCACGAAAAGCAGGACCCGGCGTTGCTCTTGCTAGGCTGGCATCACCAGTGGTCGCCCCAGGACCACACGCTGTTCCTGGCGGGGCGGCTCGCCAACCGGCAGGTGCTGACCGCCGCGGACACCGCTCAGGCGCTCCTCACGCGCGACGTGTCGGCCCTCACCCGCGGCCTCCCGGCCGGGATCAACGATTTCAACCAGCCCTTTCAAAATCCCCAAATCGTCCAAACGCTGGGCACGCTGGTCGGTCTCGGTCGCGTGCAGCGTATCAATACGGTGCCGCTCGATTCCGACTATCGTGCCGCTTTCCGCGCAGCCACGGTGGAGCTTCAACACACCGCCACGCGCGGGCCGGCCACCGCGATCCTCGGTGGTCGCTATCAGACCGGAACGTTCGACACCCGCGTCCGCCTGACTAATCTGAATCCCGGCCTG
Organism: Verrucomicrobiota bacterium; assembly: GCA_048498875.1. Classification (GTDB taxonomy): domain Bacteria; phylum Verrucomicrobiota; class Verrucomicrobiia; order Opitutales; family Opitutaceae; genus Lacunisphaera. Next base: position 3,567 of record JBEHXD010000504.1, on the reverse strand, counting down.
GCCACCCTGTTCGACGATCCACCTGCCCATCAGGATTTCGGGGTGGGGCTCGCACGGGTGAATGCCTACGGCTACGGGCAATGGCGATTCGGCCAGTGGCTTTCTTTGACCGGCGGGGCAACCTTCGATCGGCTGGAGCATCCGGAAAATTTTCGCAGTCCGCCGATCAACTCCCGCCAGCGCACGTTGGAACGGCTTTCGCCGAAAGCCGGCTTAGTGGTCCAGCCCAGGGCGGGGACCGTGGTTCGCGGTGCGTACCTGGAAGCGATCAGCGGGGCGAGCTTCGACGAAAGCGTCCGGCTCGAGCCGACGCAGGTCGCCGGCTTTGTCCAAGCGTACCGCTCGCTGGCACCGGAGTCGCTCATCGGTTCGGTCGCGGGCAGCAAATACGCGCTCTGGGGACTCAGCGCGGAACACAAGCTGGGACCGCGGACTTTTCTGGGCGCTGGCTACGACGACCTCGACCAACGTCTCGATCGCACCATCGGCGTTTTCGACTTTCTCAACAGCGTCGGCGGCTATCCCAACGCCATCCTGCCCTCGTCACTTGCGGTGCGCGATCGCTACCGTGAGCGGCGGCTGAATCTGACGATCAACCAGCTCGTCGGCGAACGCTGGTCCTTCGGAGCGGGCTACCGCTACACGCGGGCGGATTTCGGCGAACGCATCCCCGACCTGCTCGCCGCCGTTCCCACCGCCGATCCGGGTGCCCAGCCCGCGCTCTTACGCAGCGCCGCGCGGCGCCTCGACTCGGGTCTGCGCCAGCTCGACCTTTCGGCGCTCTACAATCACCCGCAGGGCTTTTTCGCCCGGGCGGAAGCGAACTGGTACAGCCAGGAAAATCGCGGTTTCCTGCCGGAGGAGCCCGGTGACACGTTCTGGCAACTCAACGCGAGCGCCGGCTATCGCTTCTCCCGCAATCAGTGCGAGGTGGGTTTCGATCTGCTGAACTTGGGCGGAAGCGACTACCGGCTCGATCCTCTCACCCCCTATCGGGAACTACCGCGCCAGCGCACGTTGATCGTGCACGCCCGGTTTGGCTTCTAGTTGGTCCGCTGCCAGTTCATGTCAACCGGCATTCGCGCCTCAACCTCACCGCCCACCTCTCCGCTCATGGATTCGCAAAAACTCGCCGCGCTGAGAAAAAACCCGTTCGCGGCCGGCGGCCTGGTTGTGTTCGTCTGGCTGGTCGGCATCGCCTTCATGCATCTGCCTCTCGGCGACGGCCTGCGGCGCATGGGCTACGACTACCTGCACACGTTCGCCCGGTTTCCCACACCCGAAGACGTTCTCGTGATCGGCCTCAACGAAGCGACCGACCGAAAGCTCAACGTGCCGCAAAACCAGTCGATCAAGCGCAGCGATCACGCGCGCCTGCTGGATCGGCTGACCAAGGCGGGGGCCGCATTGGTTTGCTATGATATTTTGTTCGACCAGGCCTCCGCGGATCCCGTGGAGGACGAGAAATTCAGCGCAGCGATCCGCGCGAACAAACGCGTGATCCTAGGTGCGGTGGAAGAACTGGATCGAACGGATGCCACGGTTCGGATCCTCAGGGTAGTCGGCCCGGTCGAGCGATTACGCAAAGAGGCTTACGACGTCGGGCTGCTCAACACCGCACCCCCGGACACCGACGGAGTGGTGCGCCGGTTCCAGACGGCGGCCGCACAATATTCTCCGCTTGCCCTCGCCGCCGCCCGCGCTGTCGACACGAAAATCTCCGCCGAACTGCCCAACGAACTCTGGCTGCTCCACACGGTCCGCCCCGGCGCGATGTCCAATCTGGAAATGGCCGATTGCCTCGACCCAGCCGTGATTTCGGACGAGCAGTTGCGTGGCAAGACGGTTTTCATCGGCGGCCAGTATGCCTCCAATGCCAATGGAAAGCCGGACCTGCTGCACACGCCGTTGAGCCGGTTTGGCGCCCCGCCAGTTTACGGCGTGACCTGGCATGCCACCGTGTTTGCCAGCCTGCGCGGGGAGAAGAAGGACCAGCGGTGGTTCGCCCTCGCCGGCCTGGCCCAGAACGCAGCCTGGGCGTTGCCACTCGCGTTGCTGTCGGTGCTATTGTTGCGCCTCCGGTCGGCATGGCTTTGTGCGGGTATATGGCTGCTCGCGGCGGCGGGTCTGAGCCTCGCTGGGGTCTACGCCATGTGGGAACAGCAAGTGCTGCTCAACTGGCTGGTTCCGGGGCTCGTGCAGTTGCCGGTTTGTTTCGCCGCGATGGGTGCCAACCTGCTCGTTCCACGCTTTTGGAAGCCCGAACGAATCCATATCTTTCTTTCCGCGTGCACGGATGAATTCGCCAGTTATCGCTCGCAACTGGCGGCTGCCCTGCACAGCGAAATCTTCAAGCCCGAGCATCAGGGCAATCTCAATCCCAAAGGCGATGCCACCTTGGAGAAACTCGATGCGCATATCCGCAATTCCGATGTCGTGGTCCATCTCGTCGGAAACACCGCAGGAGCCGACGCCCTGTCATCCTCTGTCGACAAGCTGCTGGAAAAGTACCCCGACCTCGCCCGGCGGTTGCGGGAAACGCCGGTCCCCGTCGAGTCGCGTCGCATGATGATAACCTACACTCAATGGGAGGCGTACCTCGCCATCTTACACCGTACCCGGCTGGTCGTTGCGTTCGCCGATGAGCGAACAGAGCAAGGCCCGCTCGTCGCAAATCAGGCACAGCGCGACTCACAAGCCAACCACCGCGAGCGCCTCCGACACCTGGGCGGGATAAATGACCCGATCAAGTTCACAAATATCGACGAACTGACTATCGCCTTGTTGCATACCCTCCACGAGGAACTCAGGCCTTCTTGAGCAGCCAAAGGAAATTCCCTTCAACCCGCCGACGCCATGCTCTGCTTGCCGGAGTAGTGGCCGCATGCGCGGTCGTCGCTGTCTGGCTTATTGTGCATCGCCGCGCCAGCTTCGACCGCATCCGCGGCGCCGACTCACAAGACTCTGCCCCGACGGAGGGTGCGCGTGCAGCCAAAGCCTTGCGGACTTCGTCCCCGGCCGCGTACCTTGTACAGGCCGCTGACCGCTTGCAGGCCTCCAGCAAACGCGACGAAAATCGGATCCTCCTCGCAGAACTAAAATCCGCTCTCGATGCCCTGCCCCCGGATGTCGCTGCGAAAGAAGTTCAGGCCTTTCTCTCATCCAACCGGGACGCGACCACCCATCTCGATTTCACCTTGGGGCCGGGTGGCTGGCTAAGCAACGCCTCGTCGCTCCGCGTCTTTCTCCTCGACTACCTCGGCCGGATCGACCGACCGGCCGCCGGGGCGCTGGCGGAGCAGATCCTCGCCCGCTATACGACTCCCGACGAATGGGCCGTGTGTCTGCGCAATTACGCCTGGGCAACACCTGGTCCTGCAGCGGAAATCTTCCTTCAAGCCAAAGCCCGCGAACTCCTGGCCAATCCGGCGTGGGTCCGAGATCCGAGCGTGGGTTTTCTCGAAGCCTTCGATACCATCGTCTATGCCCACGGCACCTCACTCCTGCCCGAGCTCGCCACTCTCGTCCGCAATCAGGACCAACGTGCCACCGCCCACGCCGCCTTCC
>JBEHXD010000503.1:0-4477 GCA_048498875.1 Verrucomicrobiota bacterium | reverse complement strand
CTCAGTACGATCCAAGGTCGCCAAACCGTTCAGTTGTTCCATTCAGCTGCGCGGTTCCGCCGTGGCCGCGGACGCTGTTTCGGGGAATGCTTTTGCGACGACGACGTTTGCGGCGGCGGTGGCGTCGGGAACCTGGGCGGCGCTGGAATATTTCTGGCGAGGCAAGGCGAGTGTCCTCGGCTTTTGCTCCGGGGCGATTGCCGGTCTGGTGGGCGTGACTCCCGCGTGCGGTTTCATCACCTGCTCCTCCTCCGTGGTCCTGGGCTTGTTGAGCGGGGCGATTTCGTTTCTGGCCTGTACGAAGATCAAATCGTTTTTCCGCTACGACGATGCGCTCGACGTCTTCGGCGTACACGGCGTGGCTGGAACGCTCGGAATGATTTTCACCGGAGTATTTGCGACCCCGGCGGTGAACGCCAACTTGCTCACGAACCTCGGCGGCGTGGTGGGCCACACCCTGTGGCAGGAGCAACTCAAGGGGATGGCACTCACCGCGGCGCTGGCGGTCGGCGTGACGACTCTAATCGCCTTCGGCGTGAAATGGACCCTGGGCTTGCGACCGACCAAGGAGGTCGAACTGGTGGGCCTCGACGAGAGCGAGCACGGCGAACACGGTTATATTTTCGACTCCAACAATATCTGATTTTCCCATGAAATTAATCACCGCCATTATCAAGCCGTTCAAATTGGAAGCCGTCAAAGAAGCGCTCACGGCGCTTGGAATCGAAGGCATGACCGTCACGGAAGTGAAGGGCTTTGGCCGCCAGAAAGGTCACACGGAAATTTATCGCGGCAGTGAGTACACCGTCGATTTTCTGCCGAAGACACGAATCGAGATCGCCGTGACCGATGACATCAAGGACAAGGTCGTTGCCGCCATTGTCTCGGGAGCGAAAACCGGAAAAATCGGCGATGGAAAGATTTTCGTCGCCCCCCTCGACGAGGTCATCCGTATCCGAACCGAGGAACACGGAGACGCCGCGATTTAATCGCTCAATTTCCTGTTTTTATCGGCCGGTTTCCTGATGGAAACCGGCCTTTTTATTTGCCGAATTTCGCTCTAACTAACCGATTTTGAGGTGATTGCACTTATGTCACAACAGGTATCGATAACATTCATTCGTGGCATTCCTTTTGCTCATGGGACTCCACACCACCATGAATACTATGTTACCTCGAATCCTTCGATACATACTAGCGAGCCTGGCGATTCTTATCGCCGGTTCAGCCGTGGCGCAGACTGCGCCAGCTGCCGCCCCAGCAGCTGCTGCAGCTCCGGCACCGGCGCCTACCAACGAGGAGCGCATCGCCGCCCTCGAAGCCTACGTCACCAACGGCGATCCCGGCAAGTCCCTGACCGGCGTCAGCGGTCCGGGTCACAACGCCTGGATGATGACGAGCGCGGCGCTCGTTCTCTTCATGACGCTTCCCGGCCTGGCGCTTTTCTACGGTGGTCTCGTTCGCCGTAAGAACGTGCTCTCGGTTCTTGCCCAATGTCTGGGTATCACCGGCCTGGTGACCATCATGTGGTGGGCTTTTGGTTATAGCATCGTTTTCGGTTCCAATTATGGCAGCGCGTTTTTCGGCGGCTCCGAGTTCTTCTTCCTGAAGGACGTCAACTCCGCTCCGAATACGAACTACGCGTACTGGGTCAGCCAGAATGTGTTTTCGATGTACCAGATGATGTTCGCCATCATCACCCCGGCACTGATCGTCGGCGCGATTGCTGAACGCATGAAGTTCTCCGCGATTCTCCTTTTCGTGACTCTCTGGATGGTGGTGGTTTACTTCCCGCTCGCGCACATGGTCTGGGGCTCCAACGGCTTCATGAACGGTGTCTGGAACGCCGATGCCAAGATTCCCGCCATCGACTTTGCGGGTGGTACGGTGGTGCACATGTCCTCCGGTTGGTCCGCGTTGATCCTCTGTATCATCCTCGGGCCCCGCCTCGGTTTCGGTAAGGAAAAAATGGCTCCGCACAGCATGGTGCTTTGTATGGTCGGTACGGGCATGCTCTGGGTGGGCTGGTATGGTTTCAACGCGGGTTCCGCGGTTGCCGCCGACGGCATCGCCGCCAACGCCTTCCTCACCACGACGATCGCGACTGCGGTGGCGGCCTTTGTCTGGGGTGCCATTGAAAAGATCTTCCGTGGCCACGCTTCCATTCTCGGTTTCTGCTCCGGTGCTGTCGCTGGTCTGGTCGTAATCACGCCCGCCACGGGCTTCGTTAACGCCACCGGCGCGGTGATCATCGGTGTGGTTGCAGCGGTCGTTCCGTATCTCTTTGTCACGAAGGTCAAGGGCATGTTCGGCTACGACGATGCGCTCGATACGTTCGGTGTTCACGCGGTGGGTGGTACGCTTGGCGCACTCCTAACCGGTGTTCTCGCCACGGCTTCGGTCAACGGCAACCTCACGGGTGCGCCCGCCACGAAGAATGGTCTCGCGGCTCTCGTGACGAATGGCGGCCTCTGGGTCGCGCAGCTCAAAGCGATCGGTATCACGCTTGTCCTGGCGATCGTGGGCACGGTGATAATCGCGTACATTGTGAAAGCGGTTGTCGGTCTTCGTCCCACCGCTGATGTCGAGTCGCAAGGTCTCGATATCAACGAACACGGCGAGGAAGGCTATATCTACTAATCGTTTTACCTACTCCTCCCATGAAACTCATCATAGCCATCATCAAACCCTTCAAGCTCGAGGAAGTGAAGGAAGCGCTCACCGCCATCGAAGTCGAAGGCATGACGGTCACCGAAGTGAAAGGCTTCGGCCGCCAGAAAGGCCACACCGAGATCTACCGCGGCAGCGAATACACGGTGGATTTCCTGCCCAAGGTGAAGCTGGAGATCGCGGTCTCCGACGACATCCTGGACAAGGTAGTCACCACGATCTCGAAGGCCGCCAAGACCGGCAAGATTGGCGACGGCAAGATCTTCGTCATACCGCTCGACGACGTGCTGCGCATCCGCACGGATGAGCGCGGTGACGCGGCGGTTTGAGTCCGCGGTCCCGTTGATTCTTCAAGCCGGTCTCTCTTCGAGAGGCCGGCTTTTTTCTTTTCACGTGACCGGGGACGGTTGATTGTCTGCCTCCAATCAAATCGATGGCCGTATCCCACCGCTCAACCGCACCCGAAGCACGCTCTGACAAATCGGTTCTCATTTGCGGGGGTGGCATCATCGGCCTTTGCAGCGCCTACTACCTGGCGCGCGAGGGCTTTCGTGTGACTGTGGTGGAGCGAAGCGCGGAAGGCGGCGATTCCTGTGCTCACGGCAGTGCCGGCTATGTGTCGCCCAGTCACGTCATTCCCTTTGCCTCGCCCGGCATGATCGGAGCAGCGATCAAGGGCATGCTTGATTCGCGAAGTTCGTTTTATGTGAAACCACGGCTCGATACGGAGCTGATGCGCTGGGGCTGGCTGTTTGCCCGTTCCTGCTCCTGGTCGCATACGCGGAAGGTGGCTCCCTTGTTGCGCGACCTCTGTCTCGCCAGTCGGGAATTGTTCGTGGAACTGGCGGATATCACGGGAAACGCGTTCGAACTCAAAACGGAGGGATTGCTTACTCTTTGTCGCACACAGCAGGCGCTCGATCGCGAAGCCGGCACGTTGGCCAGGATCGCCAACGACCTCGGCGTGGAAGCGCGCGTCCTGAATGCGACCCAAACGAACGGCGTGGAGCCGGGAGCCCGCATGGCTGTGGCGGGTTCGGTGTATTTTCCCATCGACGCACATATCACGACCCGGAAATTCGTCCCGGCACTGGTGGGATTGTTGAAGGAGATGGGCGTGAGGTTTCAGTGGAATACCAGTATCTATGGCTGGCGCACGGCAGGCGATTTGCTGGTGGGAGTTCAAACCACCGCGGGGGATTTTATCGCCGACGAGTTTGTGCTGGCCGGAGGTTCGTGGTCACCAGCCTTGGTGGCGGGATTGGGCCTGCGTCTGCCCATGCAACCGGGAAAAGGATACAGCCTGACGATCGACGAGCCCCGGTTTCAGTTTTCAAAATCGATGATTTTGAAGGAGAGCCGCGTCGCCGTTACGCCCATGGGCTCCACGTTGCGATTCGGCGGGACGATGGAGTTCAGTGGGCACGACAGCCGCATCCGTCCCGAACGCGTGCAGCAGATCATTCGTGCCGCCCAGACGTATTTTCCCGATTTCACTGAAGATGATTTCGCCGGGATCCGTCCCTGGTTCGGTTATCGTCCGATGTCACCCGACGGCCTGCCTTATCTCGGGCGGGTGGGAAAATTTGCCAATCTCACCACATCGTGCGGCCACTCTATGCTGGGAGTGACCCTGGCACCCATCAGCGGACGGCTCCTTGCCGATATCCTCAGTGGTCGTAAGCCTTCCGTGGATATCCGGCGACTGGACCCCAACCGTTACGCCTAGTCCGGTCGATAAAGGCTTCGTGGCCGGGAGAAGGTTCCGTGATGCCCGAGAGGCGGATGTCTTTGAAGTATGGCTCGC
>JBEHXD010000502.1:0-4488 GCA_048498875.1 Verrucomicrobiota bacterium | reverse complement strand
TCATGGTATGTTTGAAGTAATGGAAAAAAAAAGCGGACCCGAGGGCCCACTTTTAGAAAGTGAACTAGTTATTGGAGGGTGAAGATATTGCCCGGCGAGAACGCTTGTCAAGCCCCTGCAAATTTTAAGCGGATCAGCTACTTGCACGAGCTTCGCATTCCAAAAACCAACCCAGTAATCCGCGGGCATAGCCATGGCAAAGAGGTTGCATCTGGCCGTCTGAAATTCCCAATTTGGGCATCATCCGGCGGATTTGATCAGGAACATCCCCCATGAACCAATGAAACCACGCAACAAACAGGTCGTTTTTGGTGTTCGCGCTAACGAGCGGAAGCAATCCATCGCAGATCAAATTGTCAAATCGCGCCCCGGAAATTGCCCCGTCGGCCAGTTTGAACGCCAGTTCCTGGCGCTTTTCCCGCAACTGCATCCGCTGGCGGGCCTGCCGGGTCGGCATGGCCACGGTCACTTCCCCCGGAAAATCCGTGAACAAGGAGGCAATCGTCTGCGGCCAGTCCGGCCGGGCCTTCACCCAATGCTTATACTGCAAAAGCCGGCGCAGGGGATGATTGGCCGGACGAATCCCATGCAACTGCCACAACGACCGGTTTTCTGAAAAAATCTGTGCGGCGTCGGCTCCCTGGCGCCAGTTTTCCAGTGGATGGCGGCTTGCAATCGCCAGCATGGCCGCGCGATTTCGGGCATAACCCAAAATCTCCATGGCGGTGTGGTGCAGCGCTTCCTCCCAACCGAGCTTTTGGATCCGGACACCCGCAAAGTAGACCTTCTGCAGCCAGCGCTGCTGCGCCTTTTCCTGAAGAAGCGCCTGCACTTCATTCAACGGCCGCGCGGCGAGTTCAGCGAAGAAACGCCATTCGTCGCGCTCGGTGATAACTTCAAGTGCATCATCGGACACGTACTCTTCCAAATCACGATGAAGCAGCGGCAGCAGGACCAGCGTCGGAATGGTTTCGCCTTTGCCGTTCTCCGCCGGTTTCTCCTCCGCACCCAGGGGAAACAGCACAACGTGCAACACGACTTTGTCGTAGGCGGAATCGCCCGCGTGGCCATGCGCGCGCCAGTCCGATGCATGAAAATGCACTTCGATGTCTCCGGTGATTTCGCTCCCACCCAGAGTCAATTTCGCCCCGCGAAAATCCGGACCACCGAGGAGATTCCAATGACCGGTGGTCTTGATCTGCAGCCGGCGGCCGTCGGTGAGAACGAGATTTTGCGCGTCGAAATCGCGCTGCAGCCAGATTTTTTGCACCACGCGTTCCGCCATGGTGAACGGGCCGTAAAGCCCCTGAATTTCCGCGACATGATTGTGCTTAATAACGATAGCCATGAGTGTGCAAACATGCACCGCATGGCCCTGCGGTAACTGTGACTTCACCGTTGGCAAAAACCGTGGACCCGGCGAGGCGAAAAAACTTCCGCCACTCAAAAACCAGTGGAACCCTACCTTCCTCCTTCGCCAACGCTTCGGCGAACAGGCCGGGCGGGTTGAGTGATGCACAAATCCTGAAAGCGCGCCCGGAGGTCACGCACCACCTTTCGCGTCATCGAAGGCAACGGAGCCAAGTTTGGCTGTTAGTGGTAGGGCGCTTTATCCCTAAAGCGCCGCTCAGGATATTTGAGAACGGAAAGGGTTTCGCGGCTGCACCGGTGGTGGCTGAAGATAAGAAGTAAGTGGGGTGGAACCCGACCTCCAGGCGGGTTTTCGTTTGATCCGTGCTTCCGCTCGCCGGCGCGAAACTTGCCTCTTGGGCGGAGCCAATCTTCGCGTGTTTCGAGACAAATTTGCGCGTTTAAATGTAGGTGGCGTGCTTGCACGCCACGTTGCACGCGAGCGTGCAACCTACGTGTTTGACAGGTGGAACCCGACCCCCAGGCGGGTTTTCCGACGTGGGCGATCTGCCCCGCCGATCCGCAAAATCCAAATTCATCGCAATTGACCTGAGGAAACTTTGCCCAATTGTCAGCCCGCTGCTCGCGGAGGAGTGGCTGAGTGGTTTAAGGCACCTGACTTGAAATCAGACGTGGGGGCAACTTCACCGGGGGTTCGAATCCCTCCTCCTCCGCCAATTCTCACGTGAGTGAGAAAACTCGTTGTCGGCAAAAGGCGATGTCGGGGTGGCGTCAGGATACAATAAAAGATCAGGCAGCTCTTTCAAGCTGCCTGACCCTACGAACCACCTGACAAGTCGGAGAGAATTACGCTTCTTCAGCGACCTCAGCGGCCGTCGCGTTTACGGTCTCAGACAGTTCGGTGAGCTTTTCGTCCGTTTCGGCTTCCTCATCAAGCGTTGCTTGCAGGAGCTCAGCCACCTTTGATTCACCGATCTGCTCGGCGAACGCGATGGCCGTACCGTACGCCGCGATTTCGTAATGTTCGACCCGTTGCGCGGCACCGATGAGACAGGCGTCGCGAATTTCTTCGGGTGCATCAAGATCGATGGCTTCGCTGCCTTCCTTGACGAGTCCCTTCATTGCCTCGCACGTCTTTGATTTGGCCTTTTCGCCAAGCGCATTGAAGGCACCCTCCAGGCGCGTAACATGGTCACGGGTTTGTTCAAGATGCGCCTCAAATCCGGCTTTGAGTTCGGGATTTGAGGCAGCTTCGGCCATTTTGGGGAGCGCCTTGAGGAGCTGCTGTTCAGCGCTCAACAAGTCTTGAAGTTCATCGATCAAGAGTTCTTTCAGAGAGGATATTTTAGCCATTGTAGTTGGATTTTGAGTTATTCGATTTACCAAGCTTCAGGACTGCTCCCAAGGAACTCGGTGCGCATCCCACACGCCCAAAATTTCCCGTTCATGGTACCGGGAATTTTCCCGTGATGTCACTGGCACGTGATTCGCCCTCTCCCGGACTGAAGGCGATTGTCCGACCAGGGGTACCCTGGCTGGCTGACCGTGCCCCGGGAGCAGTTAAAATAAACGCGATGAGGCGCAACTGACGTAAGCGCGATCGCTTTCTCACGAGACCACCCTGCCTTGAAGAATGTTTATGCTATGAGCTGCCGCGACGTGATGCGTAGTATGTTTCGGAAGTCTCGTGACACGGTATGCAATGACATTCTTTCAGGCTTCAAAGCACTCGACTACGGTGAAACATAAATCTCCAACGAAAGAAAAAGACCCTTCTCTATGGAAGGGTCTGGGGAAATCCTGCGCCAACGGATTTTCGGCAAAATACGTTCGAACTTTGTCCAACAGGCACCGCCACATCCGGAAAGCTTCCCGCTCAAATGATGAGCCGGGAAAAACACACCGCAGTTTTGGATCAGCGCGCGAAAATCGTCCGGGCGGCCGCGCACAGTTTCATCGCGACAGCCTGCGCGTTTTGGGGACGGCGAAGCGGCGCTTGATTCTGGTTGGGAAGGCGGTCGACAAACGAACTCCTGATCGTGCGGCGATTGGGAAGTGTAATCATCTTTGGCATCTTGTTTCGGGGTAGATAGCGAGATCCATGCCACCATTAAATCGTCACTGTTAGTCACTAATTAACAGCAATATGAAAAGTTATTAACTTTTCCACAATGCCACGTTTTTACAGGCGGCAAAATTTACCTTAATCAAGGTGCCGTAACGCAGGACTTCAGGCGGCGTTGGCCCACTGAATCCCGGCAATTTTGGCGAACTGGGCTTGGGCTTCGGCCTTCGCTTCAGTGAGTTTCTTTTCGTCCAAACCCGCGAGCGCAACGATCGACGCACCGTGTTTCCATGCGCCTTGTTCTCCGGGAAATCCGTAACCCCAACCGTCGCTCACCGCCGCAGCCAAATGGAGCATGGCGGTCGACACCGGAGCCTGATCGGAACCAATAGGATCATAGTGGCCGCGCACCGCCTCGACGGTATCGGGGGAAAATCTCCAATGCTCCAGGAGCGTTGCGCCGACGTCAGCGGCACTGATATTGTACGTCTTCGTTTCCCAAGCATGAAGTTCCTTCGCGCTCGCCACTCCCGGATAACGCACCGCGCCCGCGTAGTTGTTGATCACGACTCGTCCGAGGTTACGCAGCAGTCCGGTGGCATAGGCATTCCGGCCGTCGGTGGCATTTCGAGCGGCGAAAGCAGCCATCAGCTGACTTGTCGCCACGGTATTTTCCCAAAATTTCCGCGCGGGCATCTGATAAGCCAGCAGGTCCTGCTGACAGGCATGCCGGGCCGCGACCAATCCCACCAGACTGTGGATGTCGCGAAAACCAATTCTCGCCACCGCATCCTCCAGTGAATCGCAGCGGCTCTTCAGGCCGTAAAAGGCACTGTTGCCGAGCCGGATGATCTGAAAGGTCAGCGCAGAATCCACCTTCACCAGATCGATAATCTGATCCAGATCCGTATCCGGATTCTTCAGCAGCGCTTCGAGCCGGCCAAAAATGCCGATGGCCGGCGGCAAGGCCGAGCCAAGGGTGACAATGGTTTCACGATCCAAGCCCATAAGAGGTAAAGGTTACTCTCTTATTCGACGCAAACGACCGGTGC
>JBEHXD010000501.1:0-4489 GCA_048498875.1 Verrucomicrobiota bacterium | reverse complement strand
CGAGAACGTCGAAAGGCCTCCTCGTGAACAAATGGGCAATCAAGGAAGTGACGGCAAACGACCTCGCTTTAAAGTAGGCCGTCCCCTCAGCCGTAGGCCCAGCGAAGGCTGATCCGGCACTCGCGCCTGTCGTCCGTAGGCTTAGCGGAGGATGATCCGGGAAATCGATTTCGATCTGACCCCGGTGCCAGTAAGTACCCGGACCTCCAAAGGCCTGCTCATCACGAAGTGGGCAATCAAAGAGGTTCAGGCCAACGATCTCGTGTTCAAATAGAACGTCGCCCGACTACCGCTTTAAGCAGGATTGCTCCTGAAGGAGTCACTTCGAACGCAATCTTTGAGCCACCTTTGAGGCCATGCTCCTTTCGCAACGCAGCCGGAATCGTCACCCGCCCCCGCGTCGAAAACTTCACTCGGTAAATCGGCTCGGCTTTCATAGCTTAGTTTTCCTTGAGCACAGGTATACCAACGTCGACTAGATACTGGAAAGTCGAATCATAGTAAGCCGGTGGTCGCGTGTGGTCGGTCACATTGCCTTCAGGCACGAAGATGACCATCCCTTGCCGGGCGCGAGTCAGAAGCACTCGATAGGCATTTTTCAGATACTTTCGTTTGTCCTCCTTACCCGAATTGTTCCAACGGGACCCACGGAATTCGTGGCAGCTCCAACCACTTCCTTTAAACCTAAAATCCCCATCCCAGGTGACGACAGCCCAATCGACCTCCAGCCCCTGTACTTGGAACTCAGTCGCCACATCTTCCAGATAATAGCTCGACCGCGTATCTTCTTTTCCGTCCAAAAACCAATGCACTGGGTCCGTCTTCACCCGAATATCAACAGCATGGGGCTTCAGACGCTGGGCCTTTGACGAAGCCACTAGTCCATAGCGTTCGCTCCCGCGCGCATTGGATCGAACCCATTGTTTCGCTAAATCCAGGTTCCGCGTCACCGCGATAGGATACTTTTTCAGCTTGGCGAGCGTTCGGCGAGCTTCGTCCCGCTCGCAATCGAGTAAAGCCTTCACGAAGGCCGAAACATGCTCCGTCCGGAACGACCGCATGGACACGGCGAGGTGAAGACAATCGTCTAGATGCACGTTGGCGTCCTCCTTCACTGCATCGACAGTCGACGTGGCCAAGTATTCGCTATCGGTAAGCTTCGAAGAGATATGCATCTGCCAGTGCGGAAACGACGACTTGATTGCCTCCAACCATGCGGCGATTCCGGCTTCTCCTGTATGAATCTCTTGCCCTCCCCCAACTAGACATACGATCACCGCCCAGTCCTGGTGCCGATCAACATACGAAATCAAATACTCGGGCTCCGAATGCGTAAAGTTTGGTTTCCCTTTCTTGCGTTTCATGAAATCGGCCGTTTTCGCCAAATTCCATGCTCTTTGTGCTTCGTCGAATACTACCACGTGGTCTGATGGCGGGCCTGGATTCTTATCCGCTTCATCGCGGAAGTGGTGCACGTTCTGGATGAACTGCTTCACCGGGTCACTCCCCTTCGGCAGTTTTTCGCCGCTCGCCTTTCTTCGCGCTTTCTCGTCTCGAGACAACGCTGCCCGCAACACTTCTACAAGCGGACCATTTCCGGACAGCAGCACCGCATGCGTTGGGCTCTCTTTCCTGTCATGTTGGGTCGCTACATTGAGACCAACCAACGTCTTCCCTGCGCCCGGGACTCCTGTGACGAAACAGATGATCTTCTGACTCCTCTCTCTCGCCTCATCAATCAGCTGTTCGATACGCCGAGCAGTAATGCCTAGGTTCTGCTTTCCGGCATCAAAGTACGATATCGCCTCGACCGAATGGTGGGCATACAGGGCGCGTGCAGCCTCCACGATTGTCGGTGTGGGTTTGTAGGGCGCTTGAGTCCAGTGATTCGAGTCCGGCCTATCGCCCATGATATTTCTCAAGATGTGATCGATGGCCGCACGGAAGGCTTCCGGATGCAGGCCGATCGGCCGATATACTCCGTCTTGATCTGCCGTTAACGCAACTGGAGCGGATTCCCTTGCCTCAGTCGCAACCAATATCGGCACGAGTGACACACCGCCATTCTCGAACTCCAGTTCGAAAGCGACTTCGCGCTTCTCCTGGATCTATCGGCCGTGCCTAACCGAAACTGATCCCAAGCTCCCGGTCCGTCATGAGCGTCAATTAGCGCCCATTAGTGGTTAAACCAGATCGGATCTTTGTGCTCTTCGTGCCTTCGCGGTAAAACTCCGTCTCGGCCCCGGCTGGGAACAAAAACCCAATGTGTCAGCCTTGTAACATTGCCCGGCTTGCCGGCCGGGGCCCGGCCGCTACGGTCGCGATCCACCCCATGCATCTCTACCTGATCCGCCATGCCCATGCCGTCGACGGCGACAACGATGCGGCCCGACCGCTCAGCCCGAAGGGCCGGAAACAAGTCCGCAAGCTGGCCAACCTCCTGCGCGATGCGGAGGCCTTCGACACGAACGAAATATGGCACAGTCCGCTGCGCCGCGCGCACGAGACCGCCGGCCTGCTCGCCAAGGGCCTCAAGGCTGGCACCCGGCTCAAGGAAGTGACTGGCCTCACCCCGGACGACGCAGTCGACCGAGTGGCGGAGAAACTGGGCGACCTGCGCCGCCCCGTGGCCGTCGTCGGCCACGAGCCGCACCTGAGCGCCCTGGCTTCGCTGCTGGTCGCCGGCCACGCCGCCCCGCCGCGTTTCAAGCTGAAGAAATGCGCCGCCCTCCGCCTCGACCGCGCCGAAGACGGCTGGTCCGTCCGCTGGCAAGTCTCCCCCGAAGTGGTCTGACCGCTGAGTGTGTCTCGCGAAGCGGCGAAGGAAGCGAAGGGCGGGTTCGGACCTTTGCGCCTCGGCCGCTTGGCGCGAGACAACTCCGTGGTTGAATCTCCCCCCTCCCCGGCTAGCTTGCGTGTCGTGAGTACCGTGCAGGAAATCGAGCAAGCCATCAGCCGCCTTTCTCCCGAGGAAATGCGCGCGGTGCGCGAGTGGTTGGACCACCAACTCGAAGATCGTATGGAAATGACCGACGAATTCAAGGGCCGCATCGAGAGTTCGGAACGCCAAATGGCTGAAGGCCGGCGTCCGCGCACTCGGTCAGGCCCGGAATGAGCCGCGCGCTCCAGATCTACTATTCTGCGTTCGACGCCGTCTTCCTCGGTCTACCCGACGACGTTCGCCATCGGATCGAAGCTGCTCTCGATGACATGGGCCTGCGACTCGGGGCCTATCCTCACTACCGTATGTCTGGCAAAAGCCGCTATCGTCTGCGCGTGGGCGACTATCGGATCATCTATACATTCGATGTGATTCAAAACGAGATCCATCTCCTGGCCGTCGGCCACCGCCGCGAGATCTATCGCTAACACGAAATGGTGACTCAAAATCCTTGTGTCTTTTCGTGCCCATCCCTCCGTGCCTCTGTGGTTAATCTGGATCAGACCTTCGTGCCCTTCGTCGCGCCAAAGCTGGTAAGCGACGGCGGATTTGTGCCTTCGTGGTGAAGTATCCCGGACGTGACACCGCCGCCTGCCCGCAACCGCCTCCACTGGACCCTCGCCTGCGCCGGCGTGATCGTCGCCGGTCTGCTGTCACGGCGCTTCCCGGAGTTCTTGCAAGCCTTCCTCGGAAAATACCCCGGCGATGCACTCTGGGCCGTGATGGTCTACGTGGGCTGGGGCATCGTCTTCCCGCGCGCGTCGATGTTGCGCGTGGCATCACTCGCCGCCGCCACGTGCGTGGTCATCGAATGCCTCAAGCTCTATCAAGCATCATGGCTCGTCGACCTCCGCCACACCACCCTCGGCCACCTCATCTTCGGCCACGTCTTCTCCTGGTCCAACCTCCTCGCCTACGCCATCGGCATCCTCACCGCCTCCGCAATCGAGACCGTACTTCTGCGTCATCGGCATCGCGACCCGGCCTCCCCTTAGCGCCGATTAGCGCCCCTTAGCGGTTAACCCGGCTCGAACTTCGCGCCTTGGCGACTTCGACCGTACGGTTGTTTACGTAGTCCGATCGCTTGCTTTCAGCTGGTCGGAATTTCGGCTGGTGGCATGAAACCAACAACCAGCAACCCACCGCACTACTTCGTGATGGCGACCAACCGGTCGCTCGGCATCCAGTTCGGGGAATGTTACGTCAGCGACGGCCAGAATCTCGTCCTCGCATCGCCGTCGCCGCGGAAAAAGATCATCGGGCCGGTCCGCGACGTGCTGGCCTCCGGACAGTTCAAGCCCTGCGATCCGCTCCTCGACTATCCCCTGGTGCCTCATCCGTTTGGTCTCGTGGGCAAGGTCGGGGCCGAACGCTACGTGATTCCGCCGGCCGATCGCGCCAAGATCCTCGCCCAACTCTGGATTCCCTTGGAAAAGCCGCCCCGACTTTCGGCCACGCGCTTCGACCTGATCGCCGAAAAGTTTTTCAAGGTCGGTGACTTCATCGTCATCCGCCAATTCGGGTCCAACCACCTCCTCAACCCGTATG
>JBEHXD010000500.1:0-4503 GCA_048498875.1 Verrucomicrobiota bacterium | reverse complement strand
CCGGCCTCGAGCGGATCCTCTTGGGGCATCGGTGGGAGCGGCGCTGGAGCGATCGCGGACCCCGGCGATGCATTCGTCGCGCCGGAACTCACCGCCGCCGTTGGGCTCGCGGCGGAAGATTGCGCCGCGTTGTCTGCCGCCCGTTGAAGTTCATGAACATGATCCGCGGCTGCGCCGGAGAGCAAGTTCGTGGCAGTAGTTGCCGCTTCCGCTTCCCTTGTCGCGAGGATGTCTCGCGTTACGCCCACGATGCCAAGTATTGCCAGGGCACCGGCGAGCATGGCCGTAAATTTTGTCGTCGTCATAAATTGAATCAGCCCGACGGTTGGAGCCGTCGCCGCAGAGACAGTGGCGGTCACCTTTGCCGCGATGCCGATTGCAAGTCCCGCCGGCGCTCCATTCACGGCCTGAGCCGACAGGAGGCCACCGAGGACTGCCGCGGTTGACGCCACCCCCCGCCGTTGCAATTGAACGCGTAGTTTTTCCAAGGCACGTGTGACCCGCATTCGGGCCGCCTCCTCCCGCAGGCCCACCACGCCACCGACTTCAGCGTAGGAAAGGTTTTCGAAAAATCTCAGCACGATTGCCTGCCGGTCGCCTTCGTTCAATTGGTCGAGCGCATCGTCGAGCACGTCGCCCACCTCCTCCCATTGCACGGAGACGCGCTCCGCGGAATCTTGCTCTTGCATGATTTGGACCTCCTGTCGGTGGAACTCTCGCCGCCGTTCCCTCCGCAAAATATTCGCTGCGGCATTGCGAGTGCTGGCGTGAAGCCAGGCGTTGAGCACCGGGTGCTGGGCGAGATTCTCGGCCCGGCGGGCCATGGACAGGAAGACCTCCTGCGTCACTTCCGCGGCGAGGTGCGGATCGCCTCCTACGCGGCGACGGGCCGCCGAATACACCAGATCGACGTGCTGACGCACGAGTTCCGCAAACACCGCCTCGGAGCGGTCCCGCGCATAGCACAACAGAAGTTCTGAACCCGATGACATGCTTTCACCCAGAATAACACCGCCCGACTTCGAATCAGAACAATGAAATGGTTGCCGCGCGAGCAGCACAGGCCGCTAAGATTCCCTCGATCGGCCCTAAACGTCTGCCAACCTATCGAAGTCCAGCGGATGGCTCATTTTCTCGACGTGAGCCTTCATGCCGGCGACGTAGCCGTCGGCCGCCATTTGGGCCGCGGGAAAGATGCGATGATAATGCACATAAATGATTGCCTCCCGTAGCAGAAAAAAGCGCCGCAGGTGCTCCGCATGCAGCTTCAGCGATGGACCGGTGGTCCGATATCCGGCAACGAGTTGGCACCAGAGGTTCAAGACTGTGGCGGTCATCGCATCAGGCGGCACGTGTTTGACGAATTTACTGTAGAGAGTGTCGTAAAGCATCACCACGATATCCTGCAGGAAGTAGCCGTATTCGCAGTTGTCGAAATCGAAGATCCACAAGCGACCGGAATCCAGGTGGCAGTTGCCGCTGTTTACGTCGCCATGAATAAGTCCGAATGTGAAGGGCTCGACTGGGATGGCCGCGATTGCATCGTTGAGTTCGCACACCGCGTCCCGAAACTGCTCGCCCACGGGTGCCGAAGTGTTGGCCATGTCATGCGTGAGCAGCCGCGAGGACCGCCAGTCGTCACGCGCAAAAGACTGGCCTGACGACGTCGCCCAGGCCGCAGCCGAATGCATCTGTCCGATCAGTTCGCCAATGCGATAGGCCAACGTCGCCGTCACGTCCGCTCTCTCTGGCTTTCGTCCCGGAGCTTTCGTAAACACGGAAAGAACGAACGACGTGTCGTTGACGAATTTCTCCTCGCACCACTGGGATCTGACCGACAACAGCGGCGGACACACGGCGATTCCCCTCTGCGCCAATACCCTCATCCAGCTTAACTCGGCTTCAATCTGAGTGCGGGTCCGATGCCTCGCGGCTGAAATTCGCGCAATATATTCCGTGCCATGGCGAGGCACTTCGTAGACGAAATTTTGGGAACGACCGATCTCGCGTGCTAGAAAGGCGTCGAGGCCGAATTGAGCCAATAGCTGCGCGAACTCCTCTGCGGTCATTCCTGTGGGAGGCGTGGCATGCATTCATTCCAAAGGGCCGAGGTATTGTTCCGTCAGTTGCAGATTGGCGAGCTGTGCGGTCATGGCGCCGGAGTAAAATGCAACGAGTTGTTCCGGCGCCGTAATGCCTTGTTTCGCCCGCCCGTCCTCCGGCACTTCGGCGAAGAGAGACTCCTCTCGCAATGCGACTGAGAAGACAAAAGCGAGATGGCGACGACCAATTCGGCGAAATCAGATTCTGACCGTTCAAGGGCGTAGCGACGAAGGAATAGGGAGTCACCGGTCACAGCGTTTACTAATACCTACCACCGCTTCCAAAAGCCGACACGAAATATTTACCGTCTGCTCAGATCTCGAAGGCCATCCCTGCGTATTCGCTTCTGGCAGAGACGACCTTTACCCAAGTAGTAAGCTGAGTCTCTCTGATTTCGTGCGTGTCAGCGCGATTCGCGAACCTCAACGCTGGCAATGAACGGTTCCTTTTCTCCCATGTGGGAACGGTATTGCGCTGGCAAGTCCCGGAGGATTCCAACCCGCTGCGTCGCCAGATCAGCGAGCAACGCATGTAGATTTTCACCCGCCACGGTCACGTGATAGTTGGCGAACCGCAGTTCGATAAGGCCGTCATCATCTTTGCCGCTCAGGCGTGCGCCGGTGAACTGCGCCCACGGCAACACCCAACTGTCGCGCTGCCATTGGCAGACAAGCAGTCCCGAGCTGCCCGGCTCAACGGACACACACGTGAACTCTGCCGATTTTGCGGCGCGTCGTTCGCTGACTTCTTGTTGGAGCGAGTTCATACGGCAATGCGTTGATTCTGACGTTGAGCCTGCCTACGCGTCACGACGGCGTGATGCCGGCGGTAGCGCTCAGCGGCATCTTGGGCGCGACGCTGCCACTCCGGCCAATTCACGGACATTCCCGGAGTCTCCGGTTTCAAATCCACCGCCAGCTCGCGGTCTCCAGCGCGAACGATGTTTTCCCGCAATTCGACTTTATCCGAGGTGAACACGAGCACGCGTTTCCGACCGCGCGTAATGCTCACATACCACTGGTTCGCGTTCGTGGCGGCGCGACTCGCGGCGTCGGCGAAGAGCACCGTGTCCACCGTCTTGCCCTGCGAGCCATACGAGGTGACGGCATAGCCGCGAACGAAAACACGCTGCGAAGCCGCAAGGGTCTTCGTCCCGCCGCCGTCGTCGATCACCACGAGCGCACCATTTTTCTTCACGTGACACACGGTAACGAGTTCGCCGTTCGCAAATCTCTTCCCCTCGACTGACTCGCCATTAGCTTTGAGTTGCAGCCGATCACCCGGCGCGAGTTCCATTTCGGTGCGGGCGGCGACGACGAGCCGGCTGGCGTAGCGATAACTGAGCGTCGAGCGACGCCCGTCTTTGACGAGCACGATGCCGCGTTCGTTGGCCCCGCCGATTTCGCAGAGTTCGCCTTTGGCATAGCGGCCGTAGCGTTGGAGAAAACAAGCATACTGCCCCGCTTCATAAAAGCGCGGGTCGCGCTTTTGGGCTTCGCCCAAGTCGAGCGGACGCAACGTCGCGAGTTTTTCGCCGATGCCGAGCTGACCTGTGGCGCGGAGTTGGTCGCGGATGGCCTCGTTGACCGTGCGGGTTTCGTCGCGGGTCTGCGCGACGACGAGAGCCTTTTCCTTCCGGCTCACCGCCGACGCATATTCCATCGCGAGCGCGGACCGGCGCTCGTTGGCACCGCATTCGCGGATGCAACCGAGCCGGTCAAGGCGGTCGAAAGATTCGCCGATGTTGCCCTTTGCCGCGGCTTTCACGGCAGCACGATAGCGGCGGATGAATTGGCGTTCCGATGCGGTGGTGCCGAGTTTGGGATCTTGCCGGCGGATTTGTTGCAACCGGATTGGCTTCACGCCGGAATGTTTCTCGATGGCGCGGAGAGCATCCGATGCCGCAACCGCGCCGTGTTGCCGCGTGTCACCGGACAGAATCAACCGGCCGGCGTTGGCCCGGACGACACGGATCAACTGGCCGAGGTCACGCCCGCCGACCTGACCGGCTTCATCGAGGACGACAACCGCACCATGCGGAAGCTGTTTTGCCACAAGGAACCGAGCCAGTGTTTCGGCCGGCAAGCCGTCGGCTTCCAAGTCGCGCACCTGCTGGCGCTGCGGCGCGAAGACGACGACGGGCCGATTGGCGGCGGTCAATCCGCGTTCGACTTCTTGAAGGGTGCGACTCTTGCCGGTCCCGGCCCCGCCGCTGAACAACGTAACGAGGTGCCGGCTCGCGAGAATCTTTTCGACGGCGGCCTTTTGCTCCGGTGATAACGCTTCGCTCGGCCGGTAGTCAGGGGCCAGTTTACCGTGCTCGTTGCGGCCATCGTGAGCTGCCACGACACATTCGAGTTCCCAGCCGAGGACTTCGCGCGAGGTGAGCCGATTCGTGCC
>JBEHXD010000499.1:0-4509 GCA_048498875.1 Verrucomicrobiota bacterium | reverse complement strand
GCGACGGCGTATGACGCGGCCAGATGGCGCGGAGAGTTCGATTCCAACGGGACGGTTACCGACTGGTTTGCCGCCTTTCAAGCGGCGGAGCGGTCCGCGCCCATCGGCCCGTATGCGATGAGCGAGACCAGCGGCGACCTGCTCCAAAGCCACTTCGACTTCGCCGAAATCGCGCGGATTCGGCGGCGGAACTACGAGGAACTTCTGCGGCCGCTTCGCGATTTCGCGCTCTTTCAGTCTCTACCCGACGGAGTCGCCCCGCTCGGTTTTCCGGTCGTGGTGACGAATCGGGATCGCGTGCGCCAGGCTTTGTTTCGCGAACGGATTTTCCCGCCGGTGCATTGGGCCGTGGATGGCATCGTGCCCCCCACGTTTGCCGCCAGCCATCGCCTGGCTGAGACGACGATGACGCTTCCGTGCGATCAGCGTTACGACTCCTCCGACATGCAGCGCCTCGCGGCGTGTTTTTTGGCCGCCCTATAGCCACCTCCAAAACAACGCGTGAAAGAACACGATCCGCCGCGGATCGGCCGTCGTTTCGTTCAGCCGCACGTCAAGCCCAGCCACCTTTCGCCATGCCATCGCCCAGCTCCACGTCCGAAAACAAACCCGCCGCGGTGAACAATCCCGCGTTTTCGGAACCGCTGTATGTGGGCCGCCCGAACATCGCGAACCGCGAGCGCTTTCTCGAGCTTACGGGCCAGATGCTTGACCGGCGCTGGCTGTCCAACCACGGACCGCTGGTGCTGGAATTCGAACGCCAGATCGCCGCATTTCTCGGCGTGCGTCACTGTATTTCCGTGTGCAACGCGACGATCGGGCTCGAAATCGCGATCCGCGCCATCGGGCTCACGGGCGAAGTCATCGTTCCTTCCTACACTTTCGTGGCCACCGCCCACGCGCTGCAATGGCAGGAAATCACTCCGATCTTCGCGGATCTCGATCCTGCCAGTCACAATCTGGATCCGGCCCGCGTGGAACGGCATATCACGCCCCGCACGACAGGCATTCTCGCAACCCACATCTGGGGACGTCCATGCGACGTTCGGGCTCTCGCCGAAATCGCCCAACGGCGCGGGCTGAAACTCCTCTTCGATGCCGCTCACGCCTTCGGGTGTTCGCACGAAGGCCGGATGATCGGCGGGTTTGGTGCGGCGGAAGTCTTCAGTTTTCACGCCACCAAGTTCCTCAATTCCTTCGAAGGCGGCGCGATCACCACCAACGACGACGAACTCGCCGCCAAGATCCGGCTGATGACCAATTTTGGCTTCTCGGGTTACGACAACGTGATTCACCTCGGCACGAATGGAAAGATGACGGAGGTGTGCGCGGCGATGGGCCTCGCCAACCTGGAGGCGATCGGCGACCTGGTGGCGCTCAACCGCAGCCATTACGAAGCCTATCGCGCCGCGCTGGCCGACGTGCCCGGCGTGGCCTTGGTGCAATACAACGCCAACGAGCGCTGCAACTGCCAATACATCGTGGCGGAAATCGATCCCGCCCGAAGTCGCGTAAGCCGAGATGCTTTGATTCAGCATCTCCACGCGAACAACGTGCTCGCGCGAAAGTATTTCTGGCCCGGCTGCCATCGGATGGAGCCGTATCGGTCGCTTTACCCCTACGCCGGAATGCTGCTGCCCGAGACCGAGCGGCTTGCTCCGCGGATCGTCGTGCTTCCCACCGGCACCGGCGTGACCCGGGAAGAGATCGGACTCATTTGCGGCCTGATCAAAAATGCGGTCGCCGGCTGACCCCGAAACTCCTCCGTCGCCCCATTCCATTTCATCGAATATGAACGCCACGAAAAATCCCACCGAATCCGAACGCGCCTTTCTGGATCGGGTGTATAGCACCTACACCGTCGATACCTCCTCGCAAAACCGCGAACTCCGGCGTTTGAGCCTGAAATCGTTCGCGCCGCACATCAAAGGAGAACGCGGCCTGGAGCTGGGCTGCTCCGACGGCTACATGACCGAAAAGCTCGCCTCCTTCCTGCCGCACCTCGACGTGGTGGATGGCTCCAAAAACTTCCTCGACGAGGCGCGCAAGCGGCAGCTTCCCAACGTGCGTTTCATCTACTCCCTGTTCGAGGAATTCACGTCCACCGAGAAATACGACTGCGTATTCGCCAGCTTCATCCTGGAGCACGTGGCCGACCCGATCGGAGTCATGAAGATGGCCAAGTCGGTGCTGAAACCCGACGGCCGCCTCTTCATCACCGTGCCCAACGCCCGTGCGCTTTCCCGCCAGCTCGCGCTCCACATGGGCCTGCTGAAGGATTTGAAGGAAATGACGCAAAACGACTTCAACCACGGCCACCGCCGGGTTTACGACCGCGTCACGCTCAATCGCGACATTGCCGAAGCGGGCTTCGAGAGCATCAGCCAAGGCGGCGTCATCCTGAAAATCCTGGCGGATTTTCAAATGGACCAGCTGATCGACCAGGGGATGTTGAAGGAAGCGCACATGGATGCCCTCTACAGCCTCGGCCTCGAATATCCCGACTTGTGCGGCTCGATGTTTTCGATCTGCCGGTTGAAGCAGGAGCGATAATATCCTCCTCCGTTCCGCTTTCGCATGAAATCACTCGTGCTCTACGCCGCGGCCCATCCCAAGGGATCCTCCGCGACCATCGTCCAGGAATTGAAAGGTCTGCTGCACGGCCCGTTCGAAGCCGTGAATCTTGCAGGCCTGCCCTCGCCTCGTTCGCTGCCGCCCTATGACGTGTTGTTGCTGATCACCGCCACCTACGGCGACGCGGAGCTGCTGGACGCCGTCGAGTATTTCCTCACCCACCCCGATCTGGACGTGCGCGATAAGAGCTACTCCGTCTGCGAACTGGGGAATTATTACGGCTACGACGATTTCACCTTTGGCGCGAAAGCGGTCGCGGAATTCCAGTTACAGCGGAAACAGGCCCGCGAGTTCTGTCCGGGCGCTTCCGTGGATTCCCTGCCCCGCATCGACTGGCACGCCATCAAGAGCTGGTGCCAACGGATCAACTCCAAGACCACAGCCGCATGAGCGACCAGGAAATCATCCGCCAAATCGCCGCCAAAGCCGGCGAAGGCCTGAAATTCGAATTCGACGAGACGGGAGAGCAGTGCATCGCGCTCGATCTCACCTCGACGACCAATCCGTTCAAAGGCGTCATCCGGCTCCACTCGGACGCCGACAAGCAACAGATTCTGGCGCTGATCGCCAGGTTGACCAATCTCCGGCGTTTGAATCTCCGGTGGAACCGGCTGATGACCACGCCGGAGTCGATGGGTGACCTGCGCCGGCTGGAATATCTCGACCTGGGCTCCAACTATCTCGGCGAGGTGCCCGGCTGGATCGAAAAAATCGACGATCTCCACTACCTCAACGTCGGGGTCAACCGCCTGAAAGTTCTGCCCCGCTATCTCGCCAAATTCGGCAACCTTCGGCAGCTCTTGGTGCACAAGAACGAGTTGGCGGAATTTCCCCAGGATTTCGCGACCATGCGGGATCTGGAGTATCTGAATCTTTATCTCAACCGGATCCCCACTCCGCCCGAGATGATTTTCGATTTTCTCAAGCTGCAGAGCCTGAGCTGGGGCGTTTCGCCCCTCGCCCAGCTTTCCGAGCGGATCGGGCAGTTGCAGCGGCTGGAGTATTTCACGCTGGTGGCGAATCAGCTCGAATCCCTGCCGGAAAGTTTCGTGACGCTGAAAAACCTCAAGGCGGTGCGGCTGCACAAAAACCGCCTCAAGGCGCTCCCCGGTAAAATCGGCGCGCTTCGCAATCTGGAACAGATCACCCTTTATCAGAATGAGCTCACGCAGCTGCCGGCGTCGTTCGGCGAGCTGGAAAATCTGCAGCGGCTCAATCTTTCCTGGAATCCCTTTCCGACCTTTCCCACGGAAGTGACGCGGCTGAAAAATCTGCGCTGGTTCGCCTACTTCTATAATCCGCCGACGGAATTGCCGCCGCTTCCCACGGTCACCGACGTCATTGTCGCCCGTTGATCCACGCCCGCCGCGGAAGGCTTCGCCGCCGCATCCCTCTCCTCCTGTGTTTTCGAACTGCTTTTCTTTTTCGGACCCCGTCGCCGGGCGTTCCAGCCTGCTGCGTCCATGAACAACACCGTCATCGAAGCGGGCGCAACCCGCCGCCAATACTGGCGCGATCTCTGGCGCTACCGGGAACTGTTCATGTTTCTCGCCTGGCGCGATCTGCTGGTGCGCTACAAACAAACCGTCGTCGGCGTCGCATGGTCCCTCATTCGTCCTTTGCTGACGATGCTGGTCCTCACCGTCGTCTTCGGGAAGTTGGGCAAAATGCCGACCGGCGGAGTCCCCTATCCGTTGCTGGTGTGCTGCGGGATGCTGCCGTGGCAGTTTTTCTCCACCGCCCTCTCCGAGAGCGGAAACAGCCTCGTCGCCAATGCGAATCTGATTTCCAAGGTTTATTTTCCCCGCCTGGTTGTTCCGGCCAGCAGCGTCATCACCAGCTTCGTCGATTTTCTCATCTCCTCCGTGTTTTTGA
>JBEHXD010000498.1:0-4521 GCA_048498875.1 Verrucomicrobiota bacterium | reverse complement strand
CCACCATTTACCTTTTCCGTCCGCCTTGGTCAGCGCCGCGGCATCATAGGGTACGCCGGCGAGCGGTCCCTCGACGTCGTGTCCGTAGGCGGGTTGAAACCAGTGCCAGGCATGTGACGAATGATTGCTGACCCCGAAACGGAGACCGTGCGCGCGGGCGACCTTCGCCCAGGTTCCGACAATGTCTTTTTTCGGTCCGACATTAACGGAATTCCACGGCTGGTATTTCGAATCGTAGGTGTCGAAGTTGTCGTGATGGTTGGCGAGGGCGACGAAGTATTTCGCGCCGGCCTTTGCGTAGAGGCTCATCATTTTCTCCGGATCCCATTTTTCGGCCTTCCAGAGATTGTCCAGTTCCATGAAGCCAAACTTCGAGGGGTGTCCGTAGTGGGCGACGTGGAAGTTATAGGCTTCGTGCCCCTCCATGTACATATTGCGCGCATACCAGTCGCCATGCTCGGGCACGCACTGCGCCGACCAGTGGGCCCAAATGCCGAACTTCGCGTCCCGAAACCACGCAGGCGTCTTGTAGCCTTGAGCGAGTGATTCCCAAGTGGGCTTGAAAGGCCCGGGAGCGAGGGAGATTTGGCTGGAAGCGGTGACGGGGGTGGCTCCGGCGTTGCTGACCGGATCCACCGCGTGCGCGAGAGCGATCGAGGACAACAACGCGATACCCAGACGAAGTGGGCTGATGGGTGAATTCATTTTTTCAGGGGTTAACGAAACAAGCGTAAAATGACGGACGTGGGGAAAACCGGGTTTTAGGGTTTTGCCGGTTTGAACAACAACGGAGCGAACTCGTGGAGACTGCGCCGCCAAGTCAGCCATTCATGACCGGTGCCGGGCGATTCAAAATAGGTGTGTTTGATCCCGGCCGTGGTGAGCGCTTCGTGGTAACCGCGAACGCCCTCCAGGATGCGCGGGGGTTCAGCGGTGCCCAGAGCAATGAAGACCAGGCGGGCCTTGGCGTTGAAGGCTGCGGGATCGGCCATCAGGCCGTCGTGAGCGGTCTTCGCATCAAAAGGCACTCCGCCAAACCCGCCGCCCGCGCCACTGAATCCGCCGAACCACGCGTAGGTATCGAGGTGCTTGAAGCCGATGAGGAAGCTTTGCATGCCGCCCATCGACAAACCCGCGAGCGCGCGGTGGTCACGATCCGGCAGGGTGCGGAAACTGGCATCGATGAAGGGAATCAGGTCATGCACGAAGACGTTTTCGACGGCGTCAAACATCCGGGAAAATTCCGGCGGCAAGGGAGAAGGTTTGGCCGAACCCGCCGTGGGCTTGGCATCGAACAGGCCGGCCGGTGGTCGTAAAGGGACCTCGGGATCATTTGCCCGCCGGGCGTAACCTTGCTCCATGACCACGAGCATCGGTGCCGCCTTCCCCCCGGCGATGAGGTTGTCCATGATCTGGCTGACGCGCCCCTGGACCACCCAGCCGCGCTCGTCCTCCCCACCGCCGTGCTGGAGATAAAGCACCGGGTACCGCGTCGTGGCATTCGCGTCGTAACCGGGCGGCGTATACACAAAGATGCGCCGCCAAGCCTCCGTGGTTTTCGAGAAGTAGCGGAGTTCGCGCACGTCGCCATGCGGCACCGCTTTGGTTGCATAATAATCGACTCCCGCTTCGGGAATCTCGATGCCGCTGCATTGCTTGCCGACACCGTAAAAGGTTTCGCTGGCGGGATCGGCGACCCACACGTCGTCGATGACGAGCCAGTAATAGTGATAACCAGGCATCTGCGGCTCGGTGACCACGGTCCACACTCCCTCGGCGTCGCGCGTGGCCGCGTAGGTTTTGTCCGTGTGGAATTTTACCTCGTGCGCCTTGGGTGCCTTGATTTGAAAAACCACCCGGCGGTCCGGCAGCACGCGGGGAAACTCAGCCCCGCGAACATTGGTGACGGGCGCAACACCTCGCGACAGGTCTTGTGCCGGAGTTACCGTCTCGGATGTCAGCGGGTGCGGACCTTCGGTGGTCGCGCCGACGGGAATGATTTTCCCGGCACTGTCGAAAGTGAGCTCGTCGACACACACGTTGCGGCGGAAAGTATTGCCGTGTGACAGGTCGCTCGTGTGGTAGACGACATACCACTTGTCGTGAAATGCGACCACCGAGCCGTGCTGGGTGACGCTGTTCACGTGCTTCATGGCTTCGCCGGCATAAGTGAAAGGTCCCGTCGGCGAACTGCCGGTGGCGTAGACCAACGAGGAGCCCGGCGCCCAGCCGTTGGAGTAGACGAGATAATAGACGCCTGATCGCTTGAACAGAAACGGCGCTTCGCCGTACGACATTGGCAATTCCGGTTGGGTGTCGGCGGGTGCGACTTTCACCGGATTCCCCTTGGGATCGAGGAGCTGCACGTCACGCACCGGACCGCTCACTTTCGTGAGCGAAGCATCCAGTTGGACAGCCTTCAGGTTCCGACATCCGAAATACATCCAGACGGAGCCATCGTCGTCACGCAGCAACGCCGGATCGATGGGCTCGCGACCGACTTCCGGCATGGAAGCCTGGTCGATCAAGGGTCCGCCAATCGCATCGTGAAATGGCCCGGTGGGTGCATCGCCCACGGCGACGCCGATTTTGGTGCGGTCGACCGGGAGGAATAAATAGTATTTTCCGCCGGCCTCGATGGCGTCCGGCGCCCACGCGTATTGTTTGGCCCAGGTGAAATCCGCCAACTTGAACACCGCGCCGTGGTCCTGCCACCCGGCCAGATCCGAGGTCGAAAACAGACGCCAGTCGAACATGTCGAAATAAGTCGCGTTCGACTCGTCATGCGAGGTGTAGATGTAGAGCCGGTCGCCAAAGACGCGGGCGGACGGATCAGCGGTGAAAAGATACGGCGCGATTGGGTTGGCGGCAAAAACCGGCAGGCCAACCGTGCCCGCAAGGAATAAGCCGAGAAGAAAATTTTTCGCAGTCATCGAAACGGAAGCGATCGGGTGAAAATGAAAACGGGAAGCGGGAAGGGAAGATCAGGTCGTCACTGAGATCATCGCCTTGAGCACGCCGGACTCGGGTTTCGTCCAGTTTTCAAATCCGGCCGAGGTCACTTCGCCGAGGCTGGCGCGGTGGGTGATCCACGGATTCGTGTCGACGCGGCCGCTTTCCACGAGCGCGATGATCCGGCGGAAATCGTCGGGCCGGGAGTTGCGGCTGGCGAGCAGGGTGAGCTCGCGCCGGTGGAAATTGGGATCGTTGAACGTGACGTCGCCACTGAACAATCCCACGAAGACCAACCGGCCGCCGTGGGCCGGATAAGTGAAGGCGGCCGCCATGGAACCGGCATTACCGGTGGCGTCGAATACCGCGGTGGGCAACGCGTCGCCGGTGAGTTCGCGCAGACGCGTGACCACATCGGTCGTTGATGCCTCGACGAGGTCGCTTCCGACCAGCCCGAGGCGATCGCGACAAAACGCGAGCCGGGCGGCGTTCACATCGATCGCGATGACGCGCGCGCCGGCGGCGAGGGCAAATTGGATGACGGCGAGCCCGATCGGTCCGGTGCCGAGGACGGCGACGGTTTCGCCGCGTTCGATCGCGGCCCGTTCCACCGCGTGGGCGCCGATGCCGAGGGTTTCCACGAGGGCGAGCTGATCATAAGACAGCGAACGCGAGACGTGAAGTTTTGCGGCGGGCACCACGATGCGCTCCCGCATGCCGCCGTCCACGTGGACTCCGAGAACTTTGAGCTGGGTGCAGCAATTCGATTTCCCCCGCTGACAGGCGATGCAGCGTCCGCAATTCAAATAAGGTTCAACAGCACACCGGTCCCCCGGCTTCACCTGAGTCACACCGGGGCCGACGGCCAGCACTTCGACGCCCAGCTCGTGCCCGAGAATGCGGGGATAACTAAAAAACGGCTGGCGGCCGCGAAAGGCATGGAGGTCGGTGCCGCATACCCCCACGCGATGCACGCGCACCAACGCTTCGCCGTCAGCGGGAGCGATCGTTTCGGGGGTGTCGGAGGCAACTATCCGGCCGGGCTCTTCGAGAATGAGCGTTTTCATGAAAGGAGAAAATCGTGAGGTTAGGGAACAAGCGGATCGCGGTTTTCCGGGCGTCCGCGGGTGAAGTTGTGATTGTGGACCGGACGGAGGATTTCCAGCACCCGCGCCATCAACTCAAAATCGTATGGCTCGTTCAGATACTCCACGTTGCGACGAATGTTTTCCGGATTCGCACTCCCCACGAGTGTGGTGGCGATGGCAGGATGGGACGTTGCGAATTGCACGGCGAGCTTCACGATGTCGGCCCCGATGGAGTGGCAATAGTCGACGGCCTGTTTGGCACCCGCGACCAGCGCAGGTGGTGCCGGATGCCACGCCGGCACTCCGCGTGGAGTGAGCAGGCCCATGCCGGTGGGAGAAGCGTTGATTACGCCGACGCCATTTTTTTTGAAGTAGGGGAGGAGCGACTCCAGCGCCGTGTCGTTCAGTTCATAGCGGCAGAATGAAAGCACCGTTTCGACCGGCGCCGTCTGAACCGCGTGTCCGACGTGTCCCCGGCCGA
>JBEHXD010000497.1:0-4526 GCA_048498875.1 Verrucomicrobiota bacterium | reverse complement strand
CACCAGCGCGGCATATCTATACCACTCGTAAGTCAGAGGTCCTGTTCCCGTCGCTGTCACGGACAACGAAACGGTCTGTCCCGCCGTTCCCGTCGTTGGCACCGGCTGCACTGTGATCGAGGGCACTGTCCCGACATTGAGGACACCGGTCGCACTCGTCGTACTTCCCCCGGTGTTGGACACCACGCACCGAAACTGGTCGGTGTCCATCGAGGAATTTACCCCGAAAATCGTCAGCTGGTACTGCGTCACGCCCGAGTACGTACTGCTTGCCACCAGATCCGACCAAACCGCGCTTCCCGCCGGACGACGTTGCCACTGATACTGGTAATAGCCGAAGTTCGTGGCAGGATCGCCGGCGGTGACGCGGAAATAAGTGGAGCCTCCCGTAACAAACTTATCGGCGGGTTGCGTGGTGATTACCGGGGCGGTCTCGTTGACCGTGAGGGTGGCCATTCGGCTCGTCGCTGAGCCGCCATTGTCGCTCACCACACAAAGAAATGCATCCCCGTCCATCGCGGGTGTGACCGCGACTGACAAAACCGGCGAGTTCACTCCGGAATATCGCCCGCCGTTCGAAAGGGAATTCCACGTGCTGGTCCTGACTGCCCGCCAGAACCACTGATAGACAGGCGCAGAAACCCCGCCGGTCGCCGAAATGGAAAACGTCGCAGTGTTGCCCGCCACCGCGGTCTGTCCTGCCGGATGCGTGGCGACGGCCAGCGACGTCACGGCGTGCTGCACCTCAATCACCAGATGGGCGAACGCTTTTTTCCCACCCGCATCCACCGCCTTCAATGTAAAAAAATGCACCCCATCGGGCAGACCGGCAAATTGCGCGGTGTTGCCGACGATCGCTCCCTGCGTGGATGCAGGCACCAGCGAAACGACCGGCGATCCCCCGTTCGGATCGCCCACGGAAAAATTCACCACCGCGGTGCCATCGCTCGAAGCAATGTAATTACTTCCAAGGGAAAACGTCGGCCGGCTGTTTCCGTCGAGATCCGACAGCAACCCATCCACGCTGGCCCGATAGCGCGAATCGACGAGAAACGGCGTCTGTCCGCGATAGGTGGTCATGCTGATCGATTCGCCATTGCAGAAATCGTCGATCGATTGTTCGACGTTTTGATAAACGGTGTTCACCTCCGCCACGTCGCGCGCGATGTACACAAAGCCCACGCGAAATTGTTTCGGCGAGGTTTTGTAGTCGGGGTTTCTCACTCCATAAGTCGCCACCGCGGCGGCGTGATCAAACGTGTCCAGCGAAGAATATCCCATCGTGAGGTCGGCGTTGTAGACGGGATTATTCAGCACATAGGAAGTCGGAAACATATCGGCCACACCCATCAAATACAGCGCCTGCTCGGAAAACACCTGGGTATCGTTGCTTCGCGTATTATTGACGCGCTGCCAGCGAAACCCGTTGACCGGATCGCCATAGATTTTGTCCACCGTGAGATAATTGTCGGTGGAAACTCCGGAACCCATCTGGCAATCCACCGTGGAATTGGGCAACCAGTGTCCATTGGCCAGACTGGGTTGATTTAACGTGTAGAAAATTTGCACGCCCCACGCATGGCCCAGTTCGTGATCAAAAACTCCCAGCACCGGTGAAATCACATTTCCGCCCGGAAGATTGTAGCGACAAAAATCGACGGTGCTGAATGACTGCGGCGATCCTGGAACACCTGTGCTGCCCAAACCGGCCGACCCTATGCCGGTGCTGATGCCCGTGGCTTTGTAAGCGCGGTCGATGTAGTTGGGCACATTGGAAGCCCCGGTATTCGCAATATAACAAACCGAAAAATAGGATCCCGGAAACAGGGAGGTCAGGGTGTCAAAATACCCCGACAATCGCGGAAAATAGGGCGCACTGGACCCCGCCCCATAGATTTCATTGTAAGCCGTGGCCGGCGACGACCAAGTAACTGACGAATCGACAATAAACAGACAATGCTCGGTCTGATAAACCCCCGGGCTGATCTGATTGAGGGGAACCGTCGCTTCAAGCGACAGAGCAACCAATCCGCCAACGACCGCTCCCAGGCGAACGCAAAACCGGAGAAATCCGTTCGCATGGGGGCATAGCTTCGCCGACAGGGACTTCATCCCAAGTTATCGGCACTGATCCCGCGTAGCGTTAGAAACGACGCGGAATTTGACAGTGATTTACCGGTTTTTACGTCTGAAAATGCCACCCGGTGGATACGCAAATCATACTCGCGCGACATGCACTCCCTCAGCGATTTCCTCGATCATCTTTTCGTTGAATTTCGGGATGTCGTCCGGGCGCCGGCTGGTGACCAAGCCATTGTCGGTGACCACCGGCTCATCCACCCAGGTCGCGCCGGCATTGATCAGGTCTGTCTGCAGCGACGGATACGACGTCAGCGTGCGTCCACGCACCACTCCCGCCTCGATCAGCAGCTGCGGTCCGTGACAGATGGCCGCCACCGGTTTGCCCTGATGGAAAAAGTCCCAGGCAAATTTCACGGCCGCCGGTTCCATCCGGAGCTGATCGGGATTCATCACCCCACCAGGCAGAAGTAACGCGTCGTAGTCGTGGGAATTGGCGTCGTCCAAGACCACGTCGACTTCCTACTCCCCGCCGAAATTATCGGTATCCCAAGATTTGATTATCCCTTTTTTCAGTGAAATGAGGTCGGTTTCTGCGCCTGCCCTTTCCAACGCGGCCCGGGGCTTGGTCATTTCCGATTCTTCAAAACCATCGGTAAGAAGGATCGCGATTTTTTTGCCGTCCAATCTGGGTTTGTTTTGCATGAGTCACCTCTGGAGTTTGATTTTCGAAACGGTACGAAAAAACCGGAACGTTCTTTCGCGCCGCCTCGCGTTTCGTTGGTCGTTCGAGTTAGCTTAAACCCGTTGAAACGCCGCGGGTATCGGGAAACTCCCTGAAGATGGGCCCTTGAATTCGCCCCACCCCCTATCAGGGCCGGTGCAAGCCTGAAAACTTTTCGCCAGCCGGCAAACGGGTCAACCGGCCCGCGGAATCGCCGTCCACACCGACGCCACGTACAAGGCCACCATGGCCAATCCGCATCCGAGGCGTGCAAAGATCGACAACACGAAACCCACCGCAGCTCCCGCGCCCGCGCGCAAGGCCTGTTTGCCCGTGCGCTTGCTAATGCATTTCTCGGCCAGCACGGCGCCCAAAATCGTCCCCAGCAAAAGCGCCGGGACCGAGACGAACATTCCGACCATCGCGCCGCCCGTCGCGCCCGCCATGCCCCACTTCGTCCCGCCGAACAGTTTGGTACCAATGATCGTGCAACCGATGTCCGCGATCACGGACAAAAACCAAAAGCCGGCAATCCAGCCGACCGCCATCCAGGTGAGCGTGTCAGGCAAAAGCCATTTCTGCAAAAGCGCTCCCGCCAAAATGAGTGTCGTGCCCGGCAGCAACGGCACGACCGAGCCGATCAGGCCGATTACCATCAGGATGATCGCAATGCTCCAAACGAGAATGGTCATGCCACGATGACACCGCAGGAACCACAAAGGTTGCAAGGCCACTTCTCATTGAAAAATTGCCCCAGTATTCGAACCGGTAGGGGCCGATGCCCCTACCTCGGAACCACGTTCAACTGCATGACCACCGGTCGGTGGTCGCTGGCTTCTGCGACACCTGCAAAATCTCCGATCCTGGCTTTCCCGCCAACGACCGCCGGCTGCAGTCCGGGAGAAACGAGCATGTAATCGATGCGACTGTACGTGTCCTCGCGCCGCCAAAAGTGCGTCCAGGTTTCGCCGTGGGAATCGGTGGCGGGTAAAATCTCGCCGATCACGGTTTCTCCCCGCTTTTGCATCGCCCGCACCGGACGGCTGCTGCGCGTATCGTTCCAATCACCGCACACCACAAAGCGGTTTTTCGCCGGAGCCGGATAGCGCGACAAAATCAAATCGCGCACCGCTTCCGCTTCCATCGCGCGCTGCCGCGCACTTTCCGGGTCATCCTCGTTTTCCGTGTGCCGGCTTTTCAAATGAACTACGAACAGCGAGAAATCCCCCGTGGTGGTCGCGATCACCACTTCCAACGCGCCGCGCTTGACCAGTTGCCGGGAGCCGGCGCGGCCTGTCGGAATTTTATCGTGGCGCCGGACTTCCTTGAACGGCATTTTGGCGAGCACCACGACATGACGCTCAGGATCGGGTCCTTCGAGCAAGGCGACAAAGGGGAAATCCTGTCCGGCCTGCTTTAGCTCCCGCTGAAATTCGTCGAGAAACGGCTGTGTTCCCATTTCCTGCACCGCCAGAATATCCGGCGAAATGGCCGAGATCACTTTCTTCAATGCCTCTTTCTCAGCTTCGGGTTTGGGATAAGCCTGGTGAAAAATCCCGTCCACCATCCGATCCGTCACGAGATAATTTTCGACGTTGTAGGTCGCAATCGTCAGTGCCCAGGCAGGCACCGCGGAAGCGAAGAGCACCAGAAAAACCAGCGTCCACTTTCCCACCCCGATCTGTTTAACCACGGAATACACAGAATACACGGAAATCGATTC
>JBEHXD010000496.1:0-4529 GCA_048498875.1 Verrucomicrobiota bacterium | reverse complement strand
CGATCTTGAGGAGGTTCACGTGGTCGATTGCGGGCCGTTACCGAATCAGGTGGTGGTGGTCGGTCCGCGAAAGGAAGGAAAGCCCCGTCCCCTTCAACTGATGAATGCGGTGACGGGCGAACTCGGCGAAATCCTCGTGCAGGACAAGGAATACGACTTCAACGGTTCGCTGTACCGCCATCCGGTCACGAATGAGATTCTGGGCGCCACCTTCGAGCGGAACGGCCCCCGTTCGGTCTGGTTCAGTGATCAGTATCAAAAATTCCAGACCATGCTGGACGGTTTGTTTCCCGGGGTGGTGGTGAGAATCATCGGCAGCGACAACGCGCAAAAAATCTTTCTCGTGGCCACCTTTTCCGACCGGCAGCCGGTCTCCTATCACTGGGTTGATTTGCAAAAGAAGACGGCAGGCCTGTTCCGGAACTCTGCCCCGTGGATCGATCCCACACGCATGCATCCGGTCCACATCATCAAGTTCAAGACCCGCGACGGCCACGCGCTTGACGCCTATCTGACTCTTCCGGCCGGTGCGGCCAAGGACCATCAGGTGCCGCTGGTCGTGTTAGCCCATGGTGGCCCCTGGGCCCGGGACACCTGGGGTTTTGACGAAGAGGTGCAGTTTCTGGTCAGTCGCGGTTATGCCGTTCTGCAACCGAACTATCGCGGATCCACCGGCTACAATTGGATGTTTGATGAGGACGATCAGTTTGATTTTCTCAAAATGCAGAATGACGTGACCGATGCCACCCGGACGGCGATGAACACCGGGTTGATCGACCGCGGGCGGATTGCCATCATGGGATCATCGTTTGGCGGTTATCTGGCGGTGAGCGGGGTGGTCAACGAACCCACGCTTTATCGCTGCGCCGTCACCAATGCCGGCGTGTTTGATTGGGCGGAATTGATCCGGGAGAAGAATTCCTACTACAACGACGGTTCCGCCGCCGCCTGGTTCAAGCGCAACCTGGGCGATCCGAAAAAGCAGCAGGACAAATTTGACTCCATTTCACCGCTGGGCCACGTGGATCAGATTCATGTCCCGGTTTTTGTCGCGGGAGGAAAAGACGACCAGAATGTGGAGATCACCCAGTCGAAGCGACTTATCGCCGCCCTGAAAAAGAATCATGTTCCCTACGAGTCGTTCCTGGTCAGCGAGGAAGGTCATGGCATGCGGCATGTGAAGAATCAGGTGGCACTCTACACCCGGGTTGAGGCGTTTCTGAACAAGTACCTGGCGCCAGCACCGGCACCGGTGACCACGCCCTAAACGGCGGGCGGCGTAACTGCAAACGAGTCGGAAACCGGCCGCGGCGAAAAACCCGTGCGGGCTATCGGCCCAGTCCGTAGTTCCGGCGGTATTCGCTCGGGGCCAGGCCGGTTTCCTGTTTGAAAACAACGCTCAGGTATTCGGGGTCGAAGCCGGTGCGGTCGGCGATTTCCCAGACGGGAAGTTCAGTGCCGGCGAGCAATTCCTTCACGCGGTTCAACTGCACGCGCACGATTTCCTGGCGCGGGGTGCGGCCGAGCAATTGCTTGAAACGATTTTCGAGGGCGCGTCGCGCCATGGGGCAATGCTTCAACACGTCACTGACCCGCAGGCCTTCGCAGGCGTGTTCACGGATGTAGCGCAGGGCCGCGGCGATTTTG
The DNA here is from genome assembly GCA_048498875.1 of Verrucomicrobiota bacterium. GTDB lineage: Bacteria > Verrucomicrobiota > Verrucomicrobiia > Opitutales > Opitutaceae > Lacunisphaera. The sequence continues at coordinate 2,882 of JBEHXD010000496.1, read as the reverse complement.
GGATCGGCGATGGCGAGGACGTCGCTGCTCTGGCGCGTTTCGATTCCCAGCGGGGGAATCAAGTGGGCGTCGGACGGGAGTTTTTCGCCTTTCATCATCAACGACAGCAGGGCCGCTGCCTCCCAGCCCGTGCGGCGGGTGTTGAGGATCACGCTCGAAAGCGGCGGAGGCGACAGCACGCAAAGGACCTCGTCATTGTCGACACCGAGCACCGCCACTTCCTCCGGCACGGAAATCCCCGAACGCCGGCACGCCTCGAGGACCTGCTGGCCGCGATTGTCGTAGCACGCAAACACCGCGACCGGGCGCGGCAACCGTTTCAGCCACGCGGCGATGGCTTCCACGTCCTCATGGCCGTCGGACACCGACCGGGCGGGTTCATAAAAGTGACAGTCGCGCCCTGCGGCCCGAATCCGGAGGCCGAATTGCTCGGCCCGCCGGTTGGACCAGCTGAAACGCGCGTCGCCACAGAAGGCAAAATGGCGGAAGCCGCGTTCGAGAAAATGCTGGGCCGCGAGATGGGCGATGGCGCCGTCGTCGGATTTGACCCAGGGCGCTCCGGGCAGCAACCGCGAGGGCGTCATGTCGACCACCGGCACGGCCAGTTTTTCCACCGCGCGCGCAATACGCTCATTTTCGCCGCGGATGATCACACCCTGTCCGTCCCATTTTGACAGCCACGGTGGCGGACGATCCGCCGGACCCGGTTCAGCGAAATGCACACTCCACGGTCCGTGGCTGAGCATGTAGTCGCCGATGCCAATGAGCAGTTCACGCGCGTAGGCGTTCTTGGTCTCAAAGAGCAATGCCACCTTGGGGAGCGTTTTTGGTTTCGGCATTAGACAGGCCAAGGAAAACCGGGTGATGGCGGAGCATGCGATCCCAAACCGTCAGATCGGAAGGAGGGCCCACGAAACACACGAAATGACACGAAAACAAATCAAGGCAGTTGCCCGCGAATCACGCGAATCCACGCGAATTCGGAACCGAGGATTTGGATAGTAGAAACCGCTGAGGTTCGTTTGAGGGTTGAGATCCTCGGGCTTGTCGGATCGATGCCTCTTTTTTCGTGTTATTTCGTGTGTTTCGTGGGCCAACTTCTGTTCCGGCGATTGGAACCGTCCGAATTAACCCGGCTTGAGCGATGCTGATTGGTGGGGCATCAAGCCAGCCGATGCCTACCCCTGCATTTGTCCAGATCCTCGTGTTCTTTGGCCTGACCGGCCTGGTGGCGTTTCTTACCTGGCGGCATTGCCGGCATGCGACCCGCGCCGGGAGCGAGACGAAGGAATATTTCCTGGCCAGCAGCAGCCTGAACTGGGTGCTGATTGCAGGGTCGATCACGCTGACGAACATCAACACCGACACGATGGTCGGCTGGAATGGCAACCAGATGCTGCTGATCACCTGGTGGGAACTCAGCGCCGTGATCGGTCTGCTGTTGCTCGCGAAGATTTTCGTGCCGATCTACTACAAATATAAATGCACGACAGTGACTGAACTGCTGGAGCGGCGCTATCACGACAAAAATATCCGGGTGACGGTCGCCTCGATTTTCCTGCTCGGCGACGTACTGATTTTCCTGCCGATCATGCTCTATACGAGTTCGCTGTTGATCAAAACCATGTTTGGCCTCCCGTTTCCGCTGGTGACGATCGCGATGTTTACCGCGACGGTCGGTGCGACGTATGCGATCCTCGGCGGACTGCGGGCGGTGGCATTTTGCGACACCTACAACGGTGTGATCGTGCTCGGCATGGCGATGCTGGTCACGGTGCTTTCCCTCAACGCGGTGCATTGGGATTTCAGCGGGGTGCCGGCGGAGCGCCTTACCATGATCGGCGGACCCGATTCGCTGCTGCCCTGGCCGGCGTTGTTCACGGGCATGATTTTCAGCCAGCTCTATTACTGGAGCACCAACCAGACGATCACGCAGCGGGCGCTGGCGGCGCCGTCGATTCGCGAGGCTCAGAAGGGCGTGTACGGCGCCGCGGTGGTCCGCCTGTTGATCATTCCACCGGAATCGCGATTCCGGGGATTTGCGCGTTCAAGCTCTACGGCCACCTCGGCGATGCCACCTATGGCCACATTGTTCACGAACTGATGCCCCAATGGCTGCTGGGCACGTTTGCCGCGGCGATGTTCGGCGCGGTGATTTCGAGTTACACGGCGACCTTGAACTCCTCGGCGACACTGTTCGTCTGCGACATTTACCAGACGTATTTCAATCCCACGGACCGCATCCGGCGCCTGAGCACGCTGCTGCAGATCGGCTTTGCCCTGGTTTCGATCGCGCTGGTTCCTGCTTACATGAACGCTGAAAGCATCATTCAACTGATCCAGCAACTCATCGGACTTTTCAGCATGCCGATCCTGGCGGCGTTCATCACGGGTTTGCTCTTCCGCAATGTCGATGCCCGGGCGGTGATCGCGACGATTGTCTTTGGCGCGCTCCTGTATGCAGCACTGACGTTTGGCTGGCCGGTGTTGCATGCGCATTATGCTTCGGTCTGGAAACCCCCGCATTTCCTGCACCTGATGTTTGTCACGGTATGGGCGTGCATCGGTTTTGCACTCTCGGTCAACCGGTTGATTTTCGGACGTCGTGCGACCTTCGAACTCAGTACGCGCCAATCGTGGCGCGAAGTGATTGCGGTGATGAAGGCGTGAGCGGAGATTGAGAGGTAGGGCGGATTATCCTTAATCCGCCGCTCAGGATTGGCGAACTCGGATGGACTTCCGTGAACCCCTGACGGCGTCTTAATCTGCGGTTGGGCGCAAGTGGCAAGCCGCTCGCGGCGGACTAGGGATAGTCCGCCCTACCTGCGTCACTTTGTGTTTTCGGCGAGAGGTTGGACCAGTGTGGTGAGCGGTTTTTGCTT
>JBEHXD010000495.1:0-4565 GCA_048498875.1 Verrucomicrobiota bacterium | reverse complement strand
GCAGCGGACGAGGCAAATACCTCGGTGGATTTATTAACGGCCGCGAGCGAAGTGGTCACAAACACCCGCGCCATTTTCTGCTCGGTGGCATCGGCGCTGAACGCTCCGGCGACCGCCATCGCGATCGTGAACTTATACCAATCGTTCCAGAGTGCCGCATCCGCGGCATTCTTCGACTGCGACAGCGCCACGCCCATTTCGTAGGTGTAGCGTCCGCTGGTCTTGATCTCCAGCGCACTGCCCGTGACCTCGCCCATCACCTGGTAATTCTCCGCCGATTTGCCGGAGCCCGAGTGGAAACCGATGCTGACATTGAACTTTTTGCAGACATCCCACTGCTTCTGGATGAGCGCGCGCAAGGCCGCGTTGTCGGGATAGGGCGTGTTTTTCTGGAAACCAAACGCCGGCGCCACAAAATTGACGGGCATGCCGAGTGCTTCGCACAACGCGAGCATGATCGCGGTGGTTTCCGGCGTCGTGAGGCCGGGCAATTCGTCGATGGACAGCTCTCGGAGATACGTCCGGCCAACCTCGGTCGTAAACGCGGCCTTGCGGGCGGCGGCGTATTTCTCGTCGCGACGTTTCATCTTCACCATCGGCGTCCACACCGTGCACAGCAAGGCGTTGAACGCCGCGTCATCGAGCTTCAACCCCGCGGCGGCGACGCGCGCGCGGGTCTTCGCGACGATGTCCGCCGGCACGTCCGCGAGCTTCGCAGGCTGGTTGAGCGCCAGCTCCGGTGAAAGATCGAAGGTAATGTAGCTCGCAAGCAGGCATCCCGTAACGAGCGCGTCTTCGCGCGAATCGAATTTGCCGCCGATCGGCTGGTGGTCGGCGTTGAACGACCAGGCAATCTCGCGATGATGAAACCCGGTTTTCAGTTTCGAGATTACGCTGCCGTGGCTCATGCCCTCGACGCTCTGGCCCTGGTGGCCCTCGGGCACATTGGTCCCGATGAAGGGAAATGGCACGGTGTCGAGGCGGTTGCCGAGCATGGCATCCACATCGTACACCAGTTCGCGCGGAATCGAATTCTGATTGGCGGTGAGCCCGATCTCGAGGGCACTCATCGCCCACTCCACCGCCGGCCAGTGCAACGTGGTGAAACGCGCCCCCACGCCCAGCGTGCTCCGGCCCAGCTTTGCGCCGGCCGTCGGGAAAATCGTGGAGTTGGGATTATGCTCCTGGATGAGATTCTTCAGTTTGAGCAAATTGCTCCAAGTCGCGGGGAACACCGTGGATTCCCCAATGGCCGCGCCGCCGCTCAACGGCTGGTTGGTCGAATTCAACTTCCAGGCACAGTCGCCGGCAGCGTTTTCCAGCAGCGTGAATTCGCCATGGGCCGTGGCGAACCGGCTCTTGGGGTATTCCTTTACTTTATGCGCGCCGATGTCGGCCAGCAACGCGTGCCAGTCGAGACAGAAGTCAGGGCTGACGCAGGGATTCTGCGCAATGCGCAGGCCATTCTTGAGGAGAAACTGATTGATCGAGGACATGGGTGGGGAAGAAAAATTGAGAGGGGTTGCCCACGAAACACACGAAAGGGCACGAAATCCAAACCGAAGGAATACGTTTTTATTTCGTGTTTTTTCGTGTGTTTTGTGGGCGCAAAATCAGATCGTCATCGCGTGGTAGCCACCGTCGACGATGAGTTCCTCGCCGGTGATGAAGGAACCCGCGCCATCGCCGGCCAGCAGCAGCGTCGCGCCGATGAGTTCGCGCGCCTCGCCGAACCGTTTCATCGGCGTGTGGCCCATGATGTTCGCCACGCGCTCGGGCGTGAGCACTTTCTTGTTCTGCTCCGCGGGGAAAAATCCGGGGACCAGCACATTGACGCGCACCTTGGCCGGCGCCCATTCGCGGGCGAGGTTGAGCGAGAGATTGTGCACCGCCCCTTTCGTCGCCGAGTAAGTGAACACGCGCGACAGCGGCACCACGCCGGACATCGAACCAAGATTGATGATCGAGCCGCCCTGGCCACGATCGACGAGGTATTTGCCAAAAACCTGGCAGCCGAGAAACACGCCCTTCAGATTCACGCGCACGATGCGGTCGAACTCCTCCTCGGTAATGTCGAAGAACGGCGTCGCCGAGTTGATGCCCGCACCGTTGACCACGATGTCCACCCGGCCGCTGCGCTTGAGCACGGCGTCGAGCAAGGCCTGAACCTCGGACTTGCTGGTCGCCTCCGCGGCATGAAACCAAGCCTTGCCGCCTGCTGCCGCGATTTTCGCCAGGCGCGCGTTGGCTTTCTCCTCGCTGCGTCCCACCAATACCACCTCGGCGCCCGCGCCCGCGAGACCTTCGGCCATCGCGCCGCATAATTCGCCGGTGCCGCCGATAACGACAGCTACCTTGCCAGTGAGACCAAACAGTTGGTGGAGATATTCAGATGCGTTCATCAGGTTGAAATTGTCCGGGAATACAGGGGATAACGAGTTATTACAGGGTGGAAGAAAACCGCCGTTCATTAGTGAACGGACAGTCCACTAATGGAAAAATCTTTTGCGCTTTACCGCAAGACCGGACGCAACGCACAGCGTCATGAGGGCTACCTTGCGCTCCCCCAAACCACGCGTCAATCCGGGTTTCCGTGGATTGGTCAAAGCCGGAGAAAAATATTCCTCACGTAGAGAAACCGGCAGACAAGGAAGCACAGGGCTATTCCCGTAAGCGCCAGAACCAAGCCGCCAAGTCCGGGCCACAAGGCATTCAGGCCGGCGGCGATTTCCCCGCCCAACAGGCGCTCCGAAACGTTGTCCACACTGACCAGCAGACTCACGAGGTAAATCGTCAGGGCGTTGCAGCCGACCCAGACAAACGGTCGCGACCAGCCCCGCCAGCCGCGCACATCGATCAGATAATAAAATAACGCCAGCAGCAACAGACTCCAGCCGCCGGCGACACAGACGAAGGAGGAAGTCCACAGACGTTTGATCACCGGGAACTGCCCGCCCCAAAGATATCCCAGAATCACGAGGGCAATGCCGGCCAGGGCCAGCCAGCGCACTTTCTGTCCGGCGGTTTTTCCCGTCGCGCGCAGTTGCAGTCCCGCCGTGAGACCCAAAATGCATGAACTGATCGCCGGCAGCGTGCTCAACAGCCCTTCCGGATCCGTATCGCCATCCCACATCCGCAGAGGCAGGAAGCGGGCATCGATCCAGTTCGCGAGATTGTGCCTTAACGCAAAATCACCCGCGCCAAATCCCGGCACCGGCACAAAAGTCATCAGCGCCCAATACAACACCAGCAAAGCCGCGCCGGTCGCAATCACCACACGCGGCTTGAAATACAGATACAGCAAGCTTGCCGCCACATAACACACACCGATGCGCTGCAAGACCCCCATCAATCGGATGTGGGCGAATCCCTGCGCCATGCCGCCGTAATAAAACAATCCGAGCGCGCACAACAGCAGGCCACGTCGCAACACCCGGCGCACGGCCGCGGGCCGCCCTTCCTGCTGCACCATCCGGTCGAGCGAAAAGGGAATCGCCACGCCGGTCATGAAAACAAACAGAGGGAAAATCAGATCGTAGAAATGAAATCCCTCCCACTCCACGTGGTCCAGTTGCGTGGCGAGAAAACGCGTCACCGGACCGCCCTGAAATTTGGCCAGCGCCGAGCCGATCGCATCAGCCCCGACGATCCACAGCATATCGAAACCGCGCAGCGCATCGAGCGACTCCAATCGCCCGAACCGCGCGCCGGTCGCGTCCCCTGCGGAAGGTTTCGCCGCCGGTGTCACGTGACCATTCAGGATTTGCCGCGGGCGAAATGCGCCTCGATTTCCTCGAGCGTCCGGCCCTTGGTTTCAGGCAGGAAAAATGCCGCCACCGCAAAATAACCCACGGTGCATACCGCCCAGAAAACAAATATCGCTGCGTAACCGTGATCTCTCACCACCGGCAAAAACAGCGCCGCGATCGCGGTTGAAATCCCTTGATTGATCAACAGGCCGATCCCCATGCCCACCGAACGAATCCGCGTGGGCATCAATTCCGACAGCGCCAGCCATACACAGACGCCCGGACCGGTGGCGAATCCCGCGATAAAACACATGAGCGCAACCATCACCGCCAGCCCCGGTCCCGATCCCGCGGCCAATGCACCTGATTCGATCCGCCAAAAAATTGCCGCTCCCGCAAGTAGTGACAATGCGATGGTTCCCGTGCCAATTTTCAAAAGCGCCTTTCGGCCCAAGCGGTCGACCAACAAAAGCCCGACAATGGTGAACGCCACATTCACCGCAGTGACATAGGTCGCCTTTTCTGCTGCGTCAGCAGCCGATAACCCGGCCTTCTGCAGGATCACGACGAGAAATTGCAGAACAGAGTTAATTCCCGTTGCCTGCGTCAAACCCAGCACTGCGCACGTGAGAAGAAACGGAACCATATAACGGCGCTGGAAAAGTGTGCCTCCATTTGAAGCCGCCGCTTGTGCCGCAGGCTGCGCCTGTTGCATCTCGGCAAATTCGCGATCGGCTTCGGCCGGCGAACGCGATCGTCCGAGTGCCACCCTGGCCTCAGATGCGCGCCCCCGCTTAAGCAACCAGCGGGGCGACT
>JBEHXD010000494.1:0-4580 GCA_048498875.1 Verrucomicrobiota bacterium | reverse complement strand
TCGTGCGATTCCCTTGCTGCTCTTCTGCGGTGCGATGGGCAAGTCGGCGCAGATGCCGTTGCAGGTGTGGTTGCCCGACGCGATGGAAGGCCCGACACTGGTGTCTGTCCTCATCCACGCGGCGACGATGGTCGCGGCCGGTATTTACATGCTATGCCGGGTCAACGTCCTGATGGTGCCGGAAGCGCTCAACGTCATCATGTGGATCGGTACGATCACCGCGCTTTACGCGGCGCTGTGCGCGATCGTGCAGAGCGACATCAAGAAGGTGCTCGCTTATTCGACGCTTTCGCAACTTGGGTACATGGTCGCGGCATTTGGGTTGGGATCCCTGTCGGGCACAGTTGAGCACGGAGGCGTGGTTAAAGCTGAATTTCTAATTCCGTTCGGCGTCGGCGCGGCGATGTTCCACCTCACAACGCATGCTTTCTTCAAAGCGCTGATGTTCCTCGGCTCCGGCTCCGTGATCTACGGCTGCCATCACGAGCAGGATATTTTCAAGATGGGCGGACTGCGGAAGAAGATGCCGTTCACGTTTATCACGTTCACGATTGGCGTGCTGGCGATCATCGGTATGCCCGGCCTGGCCGGATTCTTCTCGAAGGACGCAATTCTTTACCTCGCGATGGAGAAAAACACCGCGGTGTTTGCGATCCTCGTCTTCACCGCCGTGCTGACCTCCTTCTACATGATTCGCATGTGGAAAATTGTTTTCTTTGGGCAACCCCGATCGGACGAAGCCTCGCACGCTCATGAAGGTGGTCTGTCGATGACCTTGCCGCTCCTCCTGCTCGCGGTGCTGTCAGTGATCGGTGGTTATGCTGGTGTCTTTGGCAAGCTGGCGGGTTCGGTGGCCCAGTTGGTCCCGGAAGCGGAAGGCTCAGCGCATACGACGATGCTGCTCGTATCGCTCGGCATTCTCGTGGTGGGTGCAGGTTCATCCTGGTTTTTCTACCAGGCGTCGGCCAAGGACTCTTTGGAGTCCAAGTCTCCTTCGCTCTTCGGCGCGCTCACTGGCCTTAAGGAGTCCTTTGATCGTATCTACAACTACTACGTCGCGAAAATCCAGCAGCGCTTCGCGATGCTGCTCAATTTCATCGAGCAGGTTCTCCTCGCCGGATTTATCATCCGCGGTTTCGCCGGCCTCGTGGGGTGGATCGGTTATGGCGCCCGGGCGCTCTACACCGGCAGCCTGCACGTCTACGTTTACTGGTTTCTCCTTGGTTCGGTCGTCCTCTGGGCGTTCGCGGCCGGTGTTTTTTAATTTGTGAAATTCCTCGATCCCCAACTTCTGCAGCTCGCCATCGCCACACCGCTCGTGGCGGCGCTCATCATTGCGCTCGGACTGCCCAAGCGGTTTGCCACCAAGCTCGCGGCGGTGGCATTCACGGTTCCCGCGTTGCTCGCGCTCTGGCTGTGGTGGAAATTCCCGGCGGAGGGAGGCGGACACTATCAATACCTGAGCAGCGTCGATATGGGACTCGGACGCTTTGGGATCAACCTGACGCTGGGATTGAATGGCATCGCGCTTCCGATGTTTTTGCTGGCGGCGATCGTTGGCCTTGCTGCCGGAATCTATGCCCTCCGCTCCGGTGCGGAACGACTGAAACTTTACCTGCTGCTTTTGCTGGTGATGCACGGCGGACTGCTGGGCGTGTTCGCGTCGGTGGACGTTTTCTTCTTCTATTTCTTCCACGAGCTGGCGCTGATCCCGACATTTATCATGGTCGGCATTTGGGGCGGTCGCGACCGCAACTACGCGGCGATGAAGATGACGATCTACCTCACGGTGGGCGCGATGCTCTCGCTGATTGGTCTGATCGCACTCTACGTTCGCAGCGGCGCGAACACCTTTGACCTGATCGAACTGAAACGGGCGATTGCGGTGCAGGGAATTCACGGCGTGGCGCAGAACAACATTTTCGGTCTGCTGATGTTTGGCTTTGGCATTCTGGTGTCGCTTTGGCCGCTCCATACGTGGGCGCCGCTTGGCTACGGCGCCGCGCCGAGTTCCGCCGCCATGCTTCATGCCGGCGTGCTCAAAAAATTTGGTCTCTACGGTCTGATCCAAATTGCGCTGCCGCTATTGCCCGAAGGTGCGGCCCACTGGGCCTGGAAGCTGGCGATGCTGGCCGGTATCGGGAATGTGCTGGTCATCGGCTTTGTCACCATCGCCCAGCGCGACCTGAAACAGATGCTCGGTTACAGTTCGGTGATGCATATGGGGTATTGCTTCCTCGGCATCGCGGCGCTTTCGACGGTGGGTTCCGGTGGCGTGGTCATGCTGATGGTGGCCCATGGTCTTTCCGTGGCGCTGCTTTTCCTGCTCGCGACGAGTATTCATCATCGGACGCATACGTTCGATCTCACTGAAATGGGGGGACTGGCGCAGAAGACTCCCATCCTCGCGGCATTTTTCGTCGCCGGCTCGATGGCCAGCATTGGATTGCCGGGCTTCGCGAATTTCTGGGGCGAGCTGACCGTGTTTGTTTCGCTGTGGAAATTGTCCCCAGGTCTCACGGCCGTTGCGATCGCCGGCGTAGTGATTTCAGCCGTGTACGGTCTACGCGCCGCCGCCCGCGTTTTCTTCGGCCCGCCGACTGAACAACTCCAGCGGGTTTTGGCCCAGCATCCCGCGTCCGATCTCGATTGGCTGGAACGTCTCCCGGCTCTGATCCTGCTCGCGACCCTGCTCTTTTTCGGTTTCTACCCGCGCGCCTTGTCGCTGCCGGTTGACCAGGCATTGGGCCGTCAGGCGGTGACGGCTCCTGCCACAACCGCGTCCCTTCATCGCTGATTTTTTGCCACGCTCATGTCCACGGAATTACTCAAAGCAGTCGCCGACTCCAATCAATGGTGGGCCATCGGACCGGAAATGATTCTGGCGTGTGCCGCGCTCGGCTTGCTCGTGTTGGAAATCATCCTGCCGAAAGAACAGCAGCGATTCATTCCCTCGGTCGCGATGCTGGCCCTGGCGGCAGTGCTGGTGGGTGTCATCGCGAATTTCGACAAGATCTGGAACGGGGAGGAACTTTTTGGCGGCTTGATCCGGCTCAGTGCCGCCGGGCAGGTCGCCCGCGTGTTTTTCCTCGTGGCTTCGTTGCTCGTGTTGTTTCTCGCGAGCATCTGTCTGCCCCGCACGCGCATGCCGCGGGTGGAATTTTCCCACGTGGTGCTGGTCGTGACGGCGGCGCTGATGTTGCTGACGCAGAGCAATCATTTCGTGATGTTCTTCGTGTCGCTCGAGACGGTGACGATCGGCTTTTATATCCTGGTCAGTTATTTTCGCGACAGTGCGTTGTCGTTGGAGGCCGGGTTGAAGTATCTGGTCCTGGGTGCGCTGAGCTCGGCGATCCTCCTGTTTGGCATGGTGTTGATTTACGGCGCGGTGGGGGGAGTGACGGTCAACGGGGTGGTGCAAACGGGCTTTGATTATGGCACGGCACTGGAATTTTTCCGCCAGCATCCGGACAATTTCCTCGCGATTGCCGGCGCCTTGCTGGTGATCGCCGGCGTGGCCTTCAAGATCGGCGCATTTCCCTTCCAGGTATGGATTCCCGACGTATATCAAGGGGCGCCGACTCCGGTAACGGCGTTTCTGGCGGTGTCGTCGAAAGCCGCGGGTTTCGCTGTGCTGCTGGTGCTCGTGAACCACCTGTTTGCTCCCCTGGCTAGCATCCTCAAGCCGGTGCTTTCGCTGATGGCGGGGGCAACGATCATTTTTGGCAATCTTTCCGCGCTGAACCAGCGCAACGACAAACGCCTCATGGGACTTTCCGGAGTTTCCCATGCGGGTTACCTGTTGATCGGGGTGGTCGCTTCGATGTCGGTGTCGTGGGCGGCTTCCGCCGTCTGGTTTTACCTCTTCACCTACATGCTCGCTTCGATGGCGGCTTTTGGCGTGATGGCCTATCTCGGCGTGACCGATGATGCCGGTCAGGAACTCGATATGTATCGACGACTCGCCAAGGACCACCCCTTTCTTGGAGCGATCCTGGCGGTGTCGGTGGGATCCCTCGCGGGTATTCCCCCGCTGGCTGGATTTATGGGCAAGCTGCTGCTCTTCGTGGCGGCGTTCCAGGCGCACCTCTACGGCTTGCTGGCGGTGGCGATCATCGGGGTCGTGCTGTCGATTTTCTATTATTTTGGCTGGATCAAGGCGGCTTACTTTGAGCCGCCGGCCAATTCCGATCTGCCGGCCGCACGCTCGGGACCGGTTTCGGTCTCGTGGATTGGGGCCACAACTCTGGCGGTGCTTGCCCTCGCAACCGTGGTGCTGGGCTTCTATCAGCAGCCGTTGAGCAGCTGGTTGCTGAAGTGATTTGGTAGGGGCCGATGCCCTCATCGGCCTTTCGTGGCGTGGACATACCCCAGGGCCGTTGAGGGCAACGGTCCCTACCGTAGTAAATCCTAATGCGTTTCGCCGCGAATTTTCTTCGTGCGTGCGGCGGTTTCTGGTTCAACTAGGGAACACGCATGAAAGTTACCGGACTCGCCCTTGTGCCGCCCCCGGCGGCGGCCGACCTGCCCAAGGTCACCCCCGAACTGCTCGCCTCCGTCCTCGCCCGCTACTCGCGCAG
>JBEHXD010000493.1:0-4583 GCA_048498875.1 Verrucomicrobiota bacterium | reverse complement strand
CGAAGGCCGGCGGCATCCGCGGGTTCGGCGCCATCGGCAGGGACGGCGAAACGGTTGGCGCCTTACGACTTCCCGTTGAATTTCGATGCGCATTGGGATCAACCATCAAAACAGAATCATCTCACGACCAAAACTGCGCACTTATAAACAAACTGAAAATGCAGGGCCTAATCCGTGCGACATTGCCCTCCATTTCAAGATCGCAATGTCGCGGCTACGGACATAAAAAAACAGAAAAAATCTGATAAATGAAAAGACCCAACTCCAGGATAGTTCATTTAGCGATTACACGCTTGGTCACTCAGGGCGAAACTCCTCTTTCCCCTTTTTCCACCAACCCGGATGGTTCAATTCGCCTCTGTGCAGCGGCCGCCGTCGCATCAGCAGCCATGGAAAACCATCAGGGCCTGTCGGGACGCTTAGCTTTCGAGAGGCTGCTGCAAAAATCAGCGGATTCCAGCCTCATCGATCGAACATTCGTTTCACTTGGTCTGGACCCGAAAGTATGCAGGACGTTAAAACGTTTCAACGACTCGATTCCCGAAAAAGACCGGCGGGAGAAAGTCATAGATTTTCTGAATTCGGAAATGTTTTCGTGACAACGGCTGCTTCCGGGAGCGACCTCCATGATTCCGTTGGCGCCAAAGCAGATTCTGCAAAACATGGAGGTGCCTCGTCACGCCGAGGATCATCCTTGGCCAGGCAAGTCCGGACTGTTCGTTCTCGGGAGTCTGGAGCCGGTCCGTATCAGCTTGGTTTCCCAGCAAACAAGGGCGATCAATTTGATCTATGCGCTAGCGTGTGAAGGTCGGCTGAAAAAAGGCTCCCGGCTGGCTATAATCGGCGGAGGACCGGCAGGCCTGACTGCAGCAGTCGCTGCCACATTCTTGGGAGGAAATGTCACTGTCTTCGAAAGTGCGAGCCGGCCCATGAATGTTTTTTGCCCCAACGCGGGGAATGATCGAAGATATGCGCACCCCTACGCTGAGAATTGGCCCTATGAAAAATTTTCAGGCGACATGAGCGCAGCTTTGCCGTTTTTAAAATGGAAAGGAGGAACACCTGCAAACGTGGCCAAACAACTAGTGGACGGATTGCTTTCCCTCAAAAAAGATTCCTCCTTCCCGGTTTACGTAGAAACTGTTTGTGAGATTGATCCTGGCAGGGAACGGGAATGGAAAGTCAATTACCACGCGGTGAGATGGGATTGGAAAAAGTGGTCAGGTCCCCTAAGAAAAAAGAAAAGGAAAGAGCCGCCTTTGTTGTGGAACGTCGAGCGCAATGAACGTGAAGTTCTCGAATGCGACCTCGTGATTTTTGCCATTGGATTTGGCACCGATGATCGAGGATCCGGACAACCAGGATATTGGAAGGACGATTGGAAATCACAGTGGTCGCGCATTGCCAGAAACCGCAGGAAAAAGGTCTTGGTTTCGGGAGGTGGCGACGGAGGATTAATCGACGCCATCAACGCGAGTTTGATCAGCACCGCGGAGCGGTGCCCGCATCGGAAATTAACAAAAGCACTTCTCGATTACAACCTGGACGCCAATCTTCACAAGGATCTGATAAAATTTGAGGACCGGATTCATCGTGGCAAAGTTCCAGACTCGGAATTATTGTTTCGCTATCAGAAACTGAAGGAGGATCACTCCGAGGCGCTGCTAAAGATCGACCAGAAATTAGGGCTGGACGGTCAGAAGGTGCGTTCAGTTTTTTTCGCGACCGATACACTCCATCCGCTTCGCGGCCGGAATTTCCCGATCAACAGATTTCTGGCGTGGCGTTTACTTGAACACGGCAAACTGCATCACATGGTGGGCAAACTGGAAACCCTGCCCAAGCAAAGACGCGCGCTTTTCATCAAGAGCAGTCGGAGCAGTAAAGGAGTCTGCAAGCTAATCCGAAACGCCTTTGTCATAGAAAGGCACGGTCCCTCTTCGGCACTAAAATTACATTATCCCCAGATTTGGTCTGCTTGCGAAAAACATCTGAAGTCTAAAAACGAGCTTGATCAGACCCGGGTACCGGCCTGGCCACAGAATTTTTTCAACGATGAACCGGCGAGGCTCCAAATGAGCAACTCACCGCGCAGATTGGAGCGGCCGAAGGAAGAGACCCATTCAATAACCATTAGTGAAAGATCCCTTCAGCCGCAGCGCGCTGAATTCAATTCCCTGGAAATCCAGGATATCTTCTCCCTTTCGCTAGGCGACGAATCCACGGAATCCCTCAGCCTGGATGACAGTTTGTGGGTGCGATTCGACACCAACATCAAATTCCATCTCAAGAGAGTGCCTCCGGGATTTTCGCTGGAGCATCGCTTGTCCGCGAGCGAACCCATGCGGCTATCGGTGACGAAATCGTCAAAAGAAATATGCCTGGCCAGACTGGATGGAAATCCGCCATGGGCTGTAGCGTATCGATTCGCCAAGACCAAAAAGAAGATTCTCGAAATTGCCATGACGGGAGATCCGTCCGGACTGATCCACTCTGCGGATTCAACCGGATTCCCAATATTCGGTGACATGCACGTACACCGCATTGATTACTCTTTGATTTTTAAAGGATTGATTCCCGTGGTGGGCGAAAATCATGCGGTTGGAGTATATACTGAGCCGATTCGGCGCCTAACCTATGAGGCCGAGGATATCTCGGTTCCGGAAACTCCCGGGTCTGGTCCCGTATTTTTTTCCACCGAACAGCTTTCTCAAGACGAAACTTGGAAAGCCAGATTCTCATGGAAATCAGCATCAGGAGGACCGCTCCCCCAGGGATTTTTCTACGGGGTCCGTTGGGATAAACTGATTAGATTCGAGACAGAAAACTAGGCGCTGATTCGGTTTATTTGAAAACGCACTTGATGATCCGGAACCATCAATCAAGGCGCTTCGGATTGGGTCATCCCTAGTTGGTGCCCGGAGTGGGACTCGAACCCACACACCCTTACGGGTCACAGATTTTAAGTCTGTTGCGTATACCATTCCGCCATCCGGGCAAACTTCAGCGGTTCCTTAATGCCGCTCTCCCCACCCGTGGCGAGACAAACCTCGCGGGGGTTGTCCCGTCGCTGACCGGGGATTTTTCCGATGATTCGTTCCGCTATTTATCGACTAAAGATTGGGTGGCGAAACCAGGGGCATTTGGTACGTTGAAATAACGCCGCTTTGCCTCCCGCCCCAAAGCAAATCCCTTCACTGGTTAATGAAAACCCCGACGTCCCAGAAAGATGCTGCTGCAATCATGCCCGCTGACCTCAAAGGGGTCAAACAGCGTCATCCGCATACAACCGCCGCGGGCCTGAAAGCCCTCACGGAGGTCGCCTCCTACGGCCTCCGCCAATCGGGCATGCTCAACACCGTGCGCAACGGATTGAAACTCAACCAGGTCGGCGGCTTCGACTGCCAGAGCTGCGCCTGGCCCAATCCGGATGAAAAGCGCAGCGTCGCGGAGTTCTGCGAAAACGGCTTCAAGGCGGTCACCTACGAAGTGGCGAAAAAGAAAATCACCGCGGACTTTTTCCGCGAGCATTCGGTTGCGGAACTTGCCGGAAAATCCGATTTCTGGCTCGGCGACCAGGGCCGCCTCACCGAACCCGTGGTGTTGCGCGCCGGCAGTTCCCACTACGAACCGATTTCGTGGGACGACGCCTTTCACCTGCTGGGAGCCGAACTGAACGGCCTGCGATCGCCGCACGAGGCGGTTTTTTACACGTCGGGCCGCACAAGTAACGAGGCGGCTTTTCTCTACCAGCTTTTCGTGCGCGCGTTCGGCACCAACAACCTGCCGGACTGCTCGAACATGTGCCACGAATCCACGAGCGTGGCGCTGCCGCCGATGATCGGCATCGGCAAGGGCTGCGTGAAGCTGACGGATTTCGATCACGCCGATGCGATTTTTATTCTTGGACAGAACCCCGGGACAAATCACCCGCGCATGCTCACCGCGCTGCAACAGGCGAAGGAGCGCGGTTGCAAAATCGTCACGGTCAACCCGCTTCACGAAGTGGGTTCGAGCCGTTTCAAAAACCCGCAGGATCTGCTCCATCCCACAAAAATTCCCCGGTTTGTCCTTGGCCATGGCACCAAGCTGACCGATCTCTGGCTTCCTGTGCGCATCAACGGCGACATGGCATTTCTTCACGGCCTGATGAAGGAGTTACTGGCCGAGGAGGAGAAGGCACCGGGCACGGTTTTCGACCACGCGTTCATCCGCGATTACACGCAGGACTACGACCAACTCGTCGAGCAGCTGCGCCAAAGCTCCTGGGAGCAAATCGTCGCCGACTCGGGCCTCACGCGGGAGCAGATTCGCGCGGCGGCGGAAATCGCCCTCAAGGCCAGAAGCATCATCGTCTGCTGGTGCATGGGACTCACCCAGCACAAGAACGCGGTCGCCACGATCCAGGAGATCATCAATTTTCTGCTGCTGCGCGGCAACATCGGCCGTCCCGGCGCGGGGCCCTGCCCGGTGCGCGGTCACTCAAATGTCCAGGGCGACCGCACCATGGGCATCTGGGACAAACCCAAAAAAGAGTTTCTCGACAAACTCGGCGCCGAGTTCGGTTTCAATCCTCCCCGCGA
>JBEHXD010000492.1:0-4587 GCA_048498875.1 Verrucomicrobiota bacterium | reverse complement strand
GTCTTCGATGACCCATTCCTTGCCCGCTTCGATGGTGTGAGCCGGGATACGGCGGGCCCGTTCTTCACCGTGAAAGGCCACGGCGAGAAGCACCTTGGCGGTCACTTTGAGGGACTGCTTCGAGGTGTTCGTGAGTTTGACAACAAAAGCTTTCTCCTTGCCGGCAACCTTCTCGAGTTTGACGTCGAGGGGAAGGGCCGTTGCCGCCGCGGCGGTGGCAGGCTCGGCTTTCAACGCGGGGGCGGCGACAAAGGTAAGCGAGGCCGCGCAACCCAGGGCGAAGAGAACTTTTTTCATAAACGAAGACGGGGTGGGTGATGATTTCATGGGAACGCGAAAGTACAAAAATGAATTCACAGCGCAAGGACGGGATGGCGGGTCCCGTTGAGAGGAAGGAAAACGCGAGCGCGTTCCTAAGAAGAGCCCCAGTGGAGCGTTTAACGGATGGATGACAGACAGGCCAACCCCCTCAAATCAACGATCCGTCGCCGGTCGCGTGATTGTTTCTCTCGTGCGCTCCCTCCTCTCGACGGTGGTGATCTCCCTGTTGGCGACGGGAGTTTTCATATTCCAGAAAGGCTATTTTAACCTCCGAATGGTTTGGGCGGTGGCGGCCGAGAACGCACCGCTCTTTATTGGAATCTTCTTTTCACTGACGGTTTGGCACTTTGCCACCCAATGCTGGGCCTCGTCATAAGACTTGGAGCGAAGGGATTGCCGCTTGGGAACGATAAAGGTAGCGTGGAACAAGCACGGAAGGGAAAGACCTTCATGACGCGGGGGATTGGATTCTTCGACGAATCGAACTTGCCGCGCTCCGTTTCCCCAGTAGCCATAAGGATCGTTCTTTGGATGTTCAGTGGGCCTATAGCTCAACGGTTAGAGCAGAGGACTTGAGATATCGGGTCGGCGGCGGGGAAACCCGTCGCTTGTAAGGTGTAAATTCGGTGAACGGCCTCTTCGGAGAAGCTCAATTGAATTAAATTGATCACTTCCGAATGACCCAACGCCGAGCCAAGCCTGCGTGAAAATGCGGGAAGGTGTAGAGACCATAATCACCCACCTAAGCCGATGGCGGTATGGTGAAGGCATGGTCCAGACCACGCACGGTTTTAGACCGGCGGCGAAAGCCGAAGTGGGAGGCATAATCCTTTGGTTCAGGGTTCAAATCCCTGTGGGCCCACCATCCAGATCGATAAGTCTTCAAGCCGGCGGTTCAGGCCATAGGTTGATGGCCTCACACTCGGTCGAACCAAGACCTGACTATCGCCGTTTACCCCGGATTTATGGCGATTTGCCCCAGACTGGTTGCCAAATCGCGAGTAGTGTCTGGGTATTTATCCTCGTTTCGTTAAAACCACCCCAGCCCCCAAATCTTATGAACAAATTAAAACTACTGGCCGCCGTCGCCTGTTCCTTCGTGCTCTTTGGGGCACGCAGCCTGGCCGCTGACGCTTCTGCGGCGTCGAATTCCTCGCTCACCAAAATCAAAGTGGGCTACATCGGTATCACGTGCGAAGCCCCGCTTTTTGCGGCGGTTGAAAAGGGCTATTTTCAAGAGGAAGGGCTCGATCCGTCGATGGTCAAATGCGACTGGGCGGCCTACAAGGACACGTTGGCGCTGGGCGGAATCGACATCACCCATCACCTGATCATGATGTTCCTCAAGCCCATCGAGCAGGGCATGGATGTCAAAATTCTCGCTGGCGTGCACAAGGGATGCCTTCGCGTGCAGACCTCCACCACGAGCAGCATCACCAAGGTGGAAGACTTGAAGGGCAAGCGCATCGGCGTTCAGGGCATGGGCACACCGCCGTTCATTTTTGCCAACCGCGCGCTCGCGGTTCATGGCCTCGATCCCGCCAAGGATGTGACCTGGCAGGTCTTCCCGGTGGGCGAGCTGGGTCTGGCGTTGGAGAAGGGACTGGTGGACGCGATCGCCACGTCGGAACCGATCGGCACCCTGCTCACGTCCAGTGGCAAAGTGAAAAACGTCGCCGATCAGGCGACGGATGAACCTTTCGCCAGCGAGTATTGCTGCGCGGTGGTGGCGAATGGAAAATTCGTCGCCAATAACCCGAAGGTCGCGGCCGCAGCGACACGCGCGATTTTGAAAGGTGCCAAGTGGGTGGAAGCCAATCCCCAAGCTGCTGCCAGCATGGCGGTGGAAAAGAAGTATTTGGCGTCGAAGCCGGAAATCAACGCGGTGGCCATTTCCCACCTGCGCTATCAGCCGAGCATCGCGGGTGGCGAAGCGGCCGTAAAAACGGCGGCAGCCGCGATGAAAGAAGTGAAGATGCTCAATGCCGCGACGGACGTGAATGAACTGGCGCGTAAGGCTTTTGCCCATCTGGACGGAGTTTCGGACGAGTGGTTGAAGTCGCTCCAGGTGGAAAAGGTGGCGGGCGGACAGCTGCCGGCGAATATTGAAGCTCTCGTTCGCGCAGAGGCGGCCCTGCCCGATGCAGATTCGGCGACCCCGAAATCCTGCTGCGATATGGTCGTGGCGAAAAATTGACGCAGTCGCTCCCAGAAACCAAGGGGACACTGGCAGCGAACACGACCTCGTCGTCATTTGGATTGCGGGCCAAAAACTGGCTCGCAATTCCGACGGCGGTGATCGTAGCGATGGGGGTTCACGGGATTGTTTCCCGCAAAGAGCCTGCGCCCGAGACCCATACGTATTGGATTTTCCTGTGCCTGCTGCTGGCCGTGTCCGTCGGCTTGGTGGTGATCCAATGCTGGTGGTTGGGATTGCGCCGCTGGCTGCGTGAGACCGGTCCGATTGTCGCGGGCGGAGTTGTGCTGCTCACGCTCTGGGCTCTGATCACCTCGGGGTTCCGATTGCTGCCACTGCCGTATTTCCCAAGTCCGGCAGGAGTGCTGGAAAGCATGATTGGCGATCGTGAACTCCTGTTCGACAGCACGTGGCATTCGTTGCTGCTCCTCCTCGGTGGATACATTGTCGGAGTGGGGGTGGCCTTGGTGACCGGGGTGTGTATCGGCTGGTTTACGTGGGCCCGGTACTGGGGAATGCCGCTTTTAAAATTGGTGGGTCCTATTCCCGCGACCGCCTGGATCCCGCTGGCGATGGTGCTTTCGCCGTCGGCGACGCTGTCTTCGGTGGGATTGATTGCCCTCTCGGTGTGGTTTCCCGTCACCATGCTGACGATTTCAGGCATCGCCAACACGCGCTCGTCCTACCTGGATGTGGCGCGCACCCTCGGCGCGAGTCAATCCTACCTCATTCTTCGCGTCGCGGTGCCGGCGGCGATGCCCAGCATTTTTATCGGGCTGTTCATGGGATTGGGGACGTCATTTCTCACTCTGATTGTCGCGGAAACGATCGGGGTGAAATCCGGGCTTGGCTGGTATTTGAGCTGGGCTCAAGGCTGGGCCGAGTACGGCAAGGTTTTCGGCGCCCTGCTCATCATGTCCGCGTTTTTCTCCTCGATTATCACGGTGCTGTTCAAGGTGCGCGACCGGGCGCTCAGCTGGCAAAAAGGTGTGATCAAATGGTGACCGCCGTTTCCAGTGCCGATGGTGAAGCCTCTTCCCTCCGCGCGCGCGGGGTGAATAAAAGCTTTCCTTCGCCCGAAAGTACCACCGGGCGCACCTATGCATTGTCGGATGTTTCGCTCACGGTTGAAGCGGGCGAGTTTGTTTCCATCATCGGGCCGAGCGGCTGCGGAAAATCAACTCTCCTGCGGCTCATGGCGGGATTGGAAAAACCGGATTCGGGCGAACTCCTGGTGGGCGATGACGCGATCACCGGTCCCAGCGCCGAACACGGGCTGGTGTTTCAGGATCCGAATCTTTTCCCCTGGCTTACCGTCAGGGGCAATATTCAGGCCGGATTGGTCGCCCGCGGCGTGCTGAACGAAAAACGGCGCGAAGTGGAGGATTTCATGCGCCTCGTCGGCTTGGAGGAATTTGCCAACGCGCACCCGCATCACCTTTCCGGCGGCATGGCCCAGCGCGTCGCGCTGGCGCGGGCGCTGATCAATCATCCCACGGTGCTGCTGATGGACGAGCCCTTGGGCGCGCTGGACACGTTCACCCGGATGAAAATGCAGGACGAGGTCCTGCGGCTCTGGCAGATGCGCCAGACGACGACGCTGCTGGTGACCCACGACATTGACGAAGCGATCTACATGAGCGACCGTATCGTCATCATGACGGCACGTCCCGGCAAAATCGAACAGGCAATCCCAGTGAAACTGGAACGTCCGCGTCAGCGCAACACCCCGGAATTCCTCAAGCTTCGCGGCGAGATTCTGGCTTACCTGCATCTTGCGGGTGGCAACGCGCCGGCAACTTCGCCTTAAAAGACCAACTGGCTCACGTGCGAAACAAGCTTTCCATCACCGTCATGATTTTCGCCTGGCTTTGCGCCAACGGCGCGGTGTGGGACGTCGTGCAGGTTTTTGCGTGGGGCCGCATGTTCGCCAGCTATACGCAGACTTTGTCCGTCAACGAGGCGTTGAAGGAAACGTTTGATCCCGCCAAACCCTGTAATCTTTGCCGCGTGGTACAGCACGCGCGCGATGCCGAAAAAGACCGTGCGCCCGTCAGTGCCGCGTTGGT
>JBEHXD010000491.1:0-4611 GCA_048498875.1 Verrucomicrobiota bacterium | reverse complement strand
TGATCTCACATTCGTGGATGCCGCGCACCTCGTGCCGTTTTCCGAAACGCGAAATGATCACCCGACGAACGGGCTCGCCCTCTGCAAGAATCACCATTGGGCCCTCGATCAGAGACTGATTGCGCCAGACTTGACGCGAGTCTGGCGCGTCTCGCGGCAGATCGATCCTCGCCGGTCTCGCGGTGAGGAAGACCTGACGCGACTCGCCGGCCAACCGTTGCTGGCGCCCGTCGAATCGGCGTTCGCGCCGGACCGGCAGGGTTTGGAATGGCGGCTCGAACGGCTTTTGGCCTGACGCCCTCGCCATCAACTACAGAACCACCGAGACTAGACCAGCGCAGCGATGTCGCGAATTTTACGACGAAGATTCGGCAATCGCTGCTGACTGGCACGGTCCGGCGGCAGGTGGCCGGGTAATGCTTCATCAAAAGTTGCGTTCGAGACCAATCCGCGGATCGACTCGATGACGTAGCGGCGCAATTCCGCTGGCGCTGCGTTCACCTCGGCGACGATGTTCTCTCGTCCATCGATCACCGTGATAAAATCCTCCATATCGTGACTGGCGTAATAGTCGCCGCCGCCCCGGTCAGCGAATGCAACGTGCTTCGTGGCGAGGAAAGCGACCGGAGAAATCAGCTTGAGTCGCGTGTGTCCGAAATCGCGTTCCGTTGCGGTGGCCAACGCCTCCTTGAACCAAGCCGTATTGAGACCGAGAAATTCACCCTCGGTCGGCATGATGTCCACCGTGAGATTTCCGAGTACCCACCGACACTTCGGTGCCTTCTCGCGCATATCGTGATCGAAGCCGAGACCTCGCAATTTCGCTTCCACGTCGGAGTAGCGTTGCGCTGTCACGGCTTCCAAAATGACATCCACGTCGTCGGTCGGCCGCGCGAGCGACAATGCCGGATTGTCCACGAGCAGGTTTACGATAGAGCCACCGAGGAAAGCGTAGCCCAATCCAAGGCTATCTAGACGGTCAGCGACCGCCCGCATGGCGGCGAGATTAGGCTGGGACATGAGTGTTCAGACGCTCGGTAATTTCTTTGTCCGCCAAGTTGCGTTCGCGCGCTCGACCGATGCGGAGGGCGTCCACCAATGCGAGTAATTCGTAGAGTGCCGGATCGCGTCGAGCCGCAGCGGGCACGCTCCGATATAGGGGGTGGACGGCGGCGCCCTGCACTTGGCCCTCTGGGTCCGGCCACACGGGAGGGATTTGGTCTGACGCGCTGATCTTGCCTGACAGGATGGGCGCGGCCCATGCGGTCGGCATCCCACGGGTGACTTCTTTCTGACTCGCCGGAAAAGCATAGGGCACTCCGTGAACCAGAAAGTTGCGGAGTGCTTGGCGACGGATTTCCTTGGTTTCGGGATCGACGAGGTTAGCGTCGCCCAACCGGCGGACGGCGGCATGGACTTCGGAGGCGCTCATCCCAAGTTCTTGGCCCAAATCAGCATAACTGCTCCGCGCTCCGTCCAAGGAGAGCTTGAGTGCAACCACAACGTCTTGGGGCTTGGTGACCATGAAAATACGCTATTCGCGAATAGCGAATGGTCAAGCTCATAAGCCGCTGCTGATGTCCATGTGGCTCTTTGCCACCGCGCGCACAGCCTGACGCCGCCGCGCCAAAAGTGAGCATTCGCCAGATATTGCATGATCGCCGTCCCGCCATTGATGATTTCAAAGCCTTTCATCCGATGTCTGCCGATCGACCATTGTCCAAACTCACCCGTCAGGAATTATACGATCTCGTTTGGTCGACGCCGGCTATCAAACTCGCGGCAGACTTTGGCGTCTCTGACGTCGCGATCTCCAAGCGCTGCCAGAAGCTGGGCGTGCCACGCCCCTCGCGCGGTTATTGGGCTCAGATGGAGGCCGGCCACCCGCCACAAAGGCCGCCCCTTCCAGCCACCGCCGAAGAACTCGCAGCCGAGGCGCTAAAGGAACCGATACCTAAGGTCCTTTCGCTGCCGGAAGAATCGGTGCCGTTGCATCCATTGGCGGACGAACTCGCCAAGATGATCGCTGCGGCCAAACCGGACGCACAAAAACGCATGAGTGTGAGAGAGCGAACCTTGCCCGAGGTGACAGTTACAAAGCTCTTGGCTCAACGGGCAGCGCAGGCGTTTCACGCCATTCTCAACGGAATCGAGCCGCGGGGAATTCCCTTTCGTCGGGCACGCAGCTCTTATGACCCCGGCTATTTTGAAAAGGGGCACGACCGGTTGTATTTCAAGATCGAGGAAGAACTCGTCGAGAAGCCGTCCACGTCGGACGGCTCAAGCCGTCGCCGCGCCTATTGGCAGTCGCAAGCGACACCCCAGGGTCCCGTCGGAACGCCTCACGTTTTCAATCGGGCCTGAACGCTACGGCTCATCCAAGCTCAAGCAATGGACCGAAGGGAGCGAAAACCCAATCGACGCAATCCTGGCAGAAATCGTGAAGGAAATCTGCCGTCATTACGTGGAAGTGCAGAAGCGACGTGCAGCCGAGGCCATCGAGCGAGAGAAACAACGCGTGGAATCAGAAGAGCGCTGGAGAAAACAACAAGCCGAACAGGCCATTCGCGACCAGGAGGAGAGGAAGCAGAAACACGCGAGAGCGGTGGAGGGAACAGGACGGACCCGAAAAGAAGATTTGATCAAGGCTGCGGAGTGGTGGCGGTTGTATAGAGGAACCGAGGATTTCATAGCTGCCGTAGAGCAGCGCTGGCGAAACGAGCATGCCGGAGAGCTGACGTCGGAGCAGCAGTCTTGGTTGAGCTGGGCGCGAGAGACATCCAAAGGACTATCTCCGTTTGAGGCGGGCTATCCTGACGTTTCGAAAGACCTGCCGGTCGACGCGACCAAAATTCCCTTCGGCGGGCCTTACCCTGAACAGCGAGAATTTCCGCAGCCACCCACAATGCCGGAAATCCCACCGCCCGTGGTGCAGTCGGGTTACGGCGGGTATGGTTCCCAGCCCGCGCCTAAGCCTTATCCATTTTGGCTCAAATACCCGCGCCGATGATGAAGCGCTGTGGTTTCCGGCGGACAATCCAATCCTTGCGTTGAAGGAGCATCTTTGGAGTGGGTTCATCTCGGTTGGAGTCGCCGGAGCTCCGCGCGCCGGTCCCTGCGGCGCTTAGCCACGGCGCGTCCGGCCCCGAACGCCGGCGCGCCTAACTGGGGCCAAGTCTCTGGCCCCAGCCCCCACAGTGAGTTGGTCAACGAGGCGTGCACGGAGTGTCCTCCGGCCGTCCGACGTTGCCATCGTCTGACATCGGGTGATTACATCAAAGAAAGCCGCACAAGGCGCTCCCCGAACATGAATCCTCGAAATTTCCGAAAGCTGCGTGGATGGATCGACTACGATCGCATTCGGCTGGGTCGGCTAACCGATGAACAGAAAATCGCCTACCTTCCACGGCGGCTCAATATCGCTCTTCTTCCACCACTTGACGACTTATTCGCCAGCATTAGCGCCCATCCGAATTACTCGCCACTGCTTTGTTACGCCAACTGCGTATGCTGCGCGATCGAAGCGTTCGGCAAGTTTCTCACCGGCAATTTCCAACCGTTTGGTCAGGCTGGGCCAAACTTTCGAGCTTTTGTCACGGAATATATGGATGCTCGCTATCAGCGCAAAGTAGCAGGTCGCCTGTATATGAATGTTCTTTGGGAAGACTTCCGGAATGGGATAGCCCACGGCTTTTGCGTGAAGCTCGGCGGATTTGAAGGCGATGGGACCGTTTATTTTAAGACACGCCAGATCGCTGGAAAGAAGGCCCTCATTATTTCACCGATTTGCCTGCACAATGATTTCAAGCAGGCCGTGGCGCACTACTTGCAAGACTTGCAGAATGCAGCCCCAACCGATCCAATCCGCATCCGGTATCTCCAGACGTTTAACGCAGTCTTCATTCAAGGCGTGTAGTGATCATGGAATCGTCCAACCCAAAGCTCGTGCTCGAATCGCTTCAGAATACGATGGTAGCCATCGGTCGTGGCGGAGATCGCAACGACCCGGAATTTCCGAGGCTTCGGGCGGCGGCGCTCGGATTCAATTTCTTACTCCCTCATCTCCCTGATTTCGTGACCACCTCCCGGAGCGGCACGCAGTTTTGGGCGTTCATCCAAGGAAAGGCCGGGCGTTACCACGAGCGAGATTCCATTATCTGGAAGGGATTCGCGCCGGCCTTTGCTTATCTTGAAGCTCAAGACGGCAGTCCAGCGGCGAGCGAAATTGCCCAGGTGCTCCAAGTTTTCGATGCCGATCACGTCCATTTGGCGTGGCAAAAGGCGCTGGCCCGAAGAAACACGGACCCGGAGGCGGCCCTCACATCAGCCCGCACACTCTTAGAAAGCACCTGCAAGCACATCCTCGACGGACTGGGTGTCGCTTATGTCGACGGCGCAGACCTACCTGATCTCTACGGTGCGGTCGCAAAGGCATTGAACCTTTCCCCGAGCCAACACACCGAGCAGATTTTCAAACAGGTATTGGGCGGATGCCACTCCGTCGTGCACGGACTAGGTGCGATGCGCAATCGCCTAGGCGACGCACATGGGAAGAGTGCCACCGCTTACAAGCCTCTGCCCAGGCATGCGGCACTTGCCGTCAATCTCAGC
>JBEHXD010000490.1:0-4627 GCA_048498875.1 Verrucomicrobiota bacterium | reverse complement strand
CGCCGGTCTCACTCCTCAGACCGGCGAAGGGCTCCTTGTTTTTTGTTTCGTAGTAGGAGCGGCTTTATGCCGTGACTTCCGGGACCCAATCAGCGCATCCGGAGGCCGCTTCTTAAATGTAGGTGGCGTGCTTGCACGCCACGTTGCACGCAAGCGTGCAACCTACGGGTTAGACCGGGGGGAACATGACCTCTGGGCGTGTTAGGTCCTACAAAAACAAAAACCCGGTCTTGCGACCGGGTTTGAAAAATTAAATGTGAGGCAAAAATCAGGCGGCGATTCGTTCGTCGTTCGCCTGGCCCGCCATGTAGGAGCCCGGCAGGGGCCGAAGCACGAAGCCGGCAGCCGGACGCCGTTCGGCCGGGCGAAGCGTCGGCAGGCGCAGGGTCATCAAGCGAACGACGAGTGGCACGCCTTCATTGCGGAAGATGAAAAACGTTCCCATCAAGCCTTGAAGCAGTCCCATGACACCGAGCCAAAGAGCACTGGTGTTGGAGCCGTCGGGAGCATTGGCTACGAAGTAACCGGGTTCGATCATCGGCAGAAACAGCATCGCGATTCCAAGGAGGAAAAAGCCAAGGGCGTTTAATGTCGTCATGGGTGGGGATTAAGCGAGACGTGTGCCAAAACCGACCTTCCCGCCTAAGCCCCTTATTTCACGGGAATTGAAGAATGTTCCATTTCGGCCGGGATTTTTCGTCGCGCACTTTGCACGACATTCCGGCGCAACTTCTGGCAAGGTGCAGGCTCAGATATCCCCGAGCTGCGGACGCAAAACGATCTCCTCCACCACCGTGCGCCGATCCAGCCGGTAAATCGCAAGTATCGCCTGCGCGATATCTTCCGCCGGCATAATCCTACCGGCTTTCACCCCTGATGCCGACCACGACGGTGTCCAAGTCGCGCCCGGATGAATGCAGCAAACCCGCACCCCTTTATCCTTCAATTCCGCCCGCATCACCGCACTCAAGCCCGTGACTCCATGTTTCGCGGCACAATAGGCGGCTCCATTCGGGTAAGCCTGCAGGCCCGCAATCGAGCTCATATTAAAGACATCGCCGCGACCGCGTTTAACCATGCCGGGAACGAATACTTGGGAGACGAGAAACACGCTGCGCAGATTCGCCGCCATCTGGGCGTCAAAGTCGGCCACTTTTGTTTCAAGAAACGAGGCGCCAAAGAATTTTCCCGCGTTGTTAATCAACACGTCCACCATTCCAAACCGCTGGGCCACCGCCGCTCCCATTTGCCGCACAGCGGATTCCTCGCTGACATCACAGGGGAAAATTTCCACTTCGGCGCCGGCTTCGCGACAGACACGGGCCACGGCGACGAGCTGTTTTTCGTTCCTAGCCACCAAGGCCAGCCGAGCTCCCTGCAATTCTTTTGCGAAAATTTTCGCGATCGCTTCACCAATGCCTTGTGACGCTCCAGTGATCACAACCACCGGGCCGGCTTTGCCCCGTGAGCTTCGAACTGAACGGCGTGACTTCATGGTAGAGTGTGCGTCTCAGGACAATGCGGGTTCGCCCATCGATGGCGCGCAAAAAATGCACGAAATGATCGCGTTATTTACCGCTCTCCAGGCGTTCGAGCTCGGGTTGGTTTTTCGGGATAGAAGCATCCCGTGCCCTCGTGTTTCTCCCGATTTCCCATGACCCCATGGGGATGTTTCTTTAACTTCATGTGCATCCGGAACAGGAGGAACCGCACTCGGTCAAAATTTCCATGGAACTTAGTGGTGTGGAAAATCGTGGCACGGTTGCACCGGTGCCGGCGGACCCGGCATGGGATGAAGCGTTTTTGCGCGTGGAGAGTTATCTTCGGGCTCATCACGTGGAGAGCCGGGTAAAACTTAACCAGATTGCGACGGAAATCATTCGCGACGCGCGGCAGCTTTCCCTGGCGAACCCGGGCGAAGAACCGGTGATCGCGGCCATGCGCGCCACCCACGCCCGGATGGGCTCGTGGTTTGCGCGCGCCGGTCACCCTGGAGATTGGTCCGACGAACGCGTGCGAGCCCGCGGCCGTTTGTCACTCGTGCTCGGTGAATCTCCCGCGCGCCGCCAAACTTGTTTTTTATCGGATGAAGCCGTCCCAGCGGATGTCGCGGAGTCGCTCTCCGTCGGCGTCCTGCGTCCGAGTCCGGATCTGCACGTGAGCAACATGCCGCCTGCGCCCTTGGAATTTGGGTTCAACGATCCGGCGGATCCGAGCATCGCCCAGAAGAGTGGCTGGGCAACGGTCCGTGAGGCCGCTGGCTGGCTGGCGATCGTGGGATTGTACGGTGCCGCGTGGGCTGCCTCTCATTGACCGCCCTGCACACCCCGCCCCACCATGAACGTGGTTCATTTTGATCCCGCGAGCCTCTCTCCCCGCGAAGCCACCCGACGACGCCACAACCTGATCACGCTGATCGTGCTGCTCGCCGGCCCGGCGATTCTGGTGATGGCCGACCTGCATTGGCGCACCGGATTCGACAGTTGGAAAATTGTTCACCTGTTTTTGTTCGTCGTGCTTTTCGGTCTGGTCGCTGTCGGTGCAGCCCAGTCGATCATCGGATTTTCCCTGCGGCGGCAGGGCAGAAGCGATGCCTGTAGTATTACGGCCAGCCTCTCCGAGGAAGATCTGACCCGCCCGGTCAAGGCGCGCACGGCGATCGTGATGCCAGTCTGCAACGAGGAAGTGAGCCGGGTGATTGAGGGTTTGCGCGTGATGTATGAATCCGTGATGCGCACCGGAAAACTTCCGGACTGCGATTTCTTTTTGTTGAGCGACTCCAACGATCCCAATCGCTGGATCGAGGAGGAGGCGGCCTGGCTGGCGCTCACCCAGCGGCTCGGAGCACAGGGACGGATTTTTTACCGCAAGCGCCGCGTCGGCATTAACAAGAAAGCCGGCAATCTCGCGGATTTTTGCCGGCGCTGGGGCAGCCACTACCGCTACATGGTGGTGCTCGACGCCGACAGCATCATGACCGGCGACGCGATTGTGCGGCTCGCCCAACTGATGGAGCGCAACCGCAACGTCGGCATCATTCAGGGGGTGCCTTCGCTCGTGAATGGCGAGACCGCCCTCGCGCGTCTCCAGCAATTTGCCAGCCGCCTCTATGGTTCGATTTCCGCCACGGGATTAAACTACTGGCAACTGAGCGAGGCGAACTATTGGGGACACAATGCGATCATCCGGCTGGCGCCGTTCATCCGTCATTGTTCACTGCCAGAATTGCCCGGCGAGGGGCCGTTTGGCGGACGCATCATGAGCCACGACTACGTGGAAGCGGCGTTGATGCGGCGGGCGGGCTGGCAGGTGTGGCTTGCGACGGAGCTGGATGGAAATTACGAGGAATGTCCGGGCAACATGCTTGAGTTCGCGCAGCGCGACCGGCGCTGGTTGCAGGGAAATTTGCAACACGCGCGCCTCATCGGAGCCAAGGGGTTTCACGTGGTGAATCGCGTGCATTTCGTGCTCGGCATTCTGGCGTACCTCGCCTCGCCGCTGTGGCTGGCTTTCCTCATCGCCTCCGCCGTCATCGCCTGGCGGCACGGCGCCATGGAAAACAACCTGGTCAAGCCGCTGCCCAGCTTCGCCTCCTACCTGCATTGGAGTTACCACGCCCAGGCAATTTATCTTTCGTTCTATACCCTCGGCATGCTTTTTCTGCCCAAGGTGATGGCGTTGCTTGATCTTCGCCGCCGACCTGACGAGGCAGCCGCGTTCGGTGGCTGGCCCGATTTGCTCGGCAGCGTATTTCTCGAGACGCTCATTTTCACCCTGCTCGCGCCCGTGCTGATGCTTTTTCATACCAAGTTCATTGTGTTGACGGTCTGCCGTCAGAAAATCACCTGGGGCACACAGCGCCGCGGGCGCGCCGGAGAATCGGTGTTGGCGGAAACGTTCAGCGCCCACTGGGGCCACACCCTCGTGGGCATCATCGGCTGGATGGTGGTCTCACGCATCAACCCGATGCTGGCGTTCTGGATGTCGCCCATTTTGCTGGGCCTCATCTGTGCGATTCCCCTCTCCTATTTCACCGGATCGCTGGCGGTCGGTCTCGAATTGCAACGCGAAGGCTTGTTTAAAACTCCCGAGGAGAGCCGTCCGTTGCCCGAACTCACGGAACTCGCCGCCGGCATGTCCGCGATACGTCGCGGTCCCCAGCCGATGCCCGAACTCGCGGAAAACTACGGTCTGCTCCAGGCCGTGCTCGATCCCTACGTCAATGCCGTGCACGTCTCGCTGCTCCGCGCGAAGGACGAACTTCCCCCCGCGAGCGAGGAACGCTTCGTGGGCCTGCGAAATACTCTCCTGCGTCAGGGACCAACCGCCTTGGACAAACGCGACCGTCTGGCTCTGCTCATGGACGTCGACTCGATGAACGCCTTGCACAACGAACTGTGGTCTTCACCCAAATCGCGCCTCGCCGAGTGGTGGCAGCTGGCCTTGGAACATTACAATGTAATCGCTCCCGCACCGGAAACCGCCTTCTCACCGAAGGCCGGAGCCAGTGAACGCAGCAACGCCAGCGCCAAACAGAGCGTGGGCGCGGCCTGAGGTTCAGGCAGATGGGGGTTTCCCGTGGTAGGGGCCGATGCCAGAAGGGAAGGAAGTTCGGTTCGGGGCCGTG